>CAIOLR010000253.1 GCA_903859135.1 uncultured bacterium
ACGGTATAATTTAAATGCTAACAACCATGTCAAAAAAATCGCCAAAAAGTACCCCCTCTGAGGACACGAAAAACAGTGACACCAGGAAAAATCCTGCAAAACTAACAGACCCTAAATCCAAAGAGTCTATCGAGGATGATGATTTCGATGCATCTTTGTATGATGATGATTTAAAATTAGATAATTTTGAAGACGACGAAGATGACGATTTTTAAAAAGCCCCAGAAATTACACTGAGTATAAAAGCATTCGGGAAGCCCTGAGTGCTTTTTTGTATTACATTGGCACCACCACCCATCACCCCAAATATGATATTGACCGAAGTAACTAACAGCACTACCGACAAAAATTTTATAAACGTACCTCGAGAAATTTACAAAGACGACCCAGTTTGGATTTGCCCACTTGATGTAGATATTAGAGCCGTCTTTGACCCCAAAAAAAACAGCTTCCACCAACACGGGACTTGTACCCGATGGGTGCTCCAGTCCAATGATGGAAAACTAATTGGCAGAATTGCTGCGTTTATCAACGATTTAAAAGCATATAAAACTGCACTACCTAATGGAGGTGTAGGTTTTTTTGAATGTATCAACAATTATCAAGCAGCCCAACTTCTTTTTGATACAGCAAAAGAATGGCTTGAAAAACAGGGAATGAAAGAGATGATTGGCCCTATCAATTTTGGGGAAAATGACAACTACTGGGGATTACTAACAGAGGGCTTCACCACCCCATCCTACGGTATGAACTACAATCCGCCCTACTATAAAGATTTTTTTGACAAGTATGGATTCGTCACACAATATGAACAAATAACCAATCATTTGGACCTAACCAAACCATTCCCTGACCGCTTTACAAAAATAGCAGAATGGGTGGCAAAAAAACCAGGCTACCGATTTGAGTACTTTCGAGCCAAAAATATTGACCAGATTGCATCTAATTTCATAGAAATTTATAACGATGCATGGAAAGATTTCGACAACTTTGTACCCATCACGCAACCAACCGTCATGGATAGTTTACATAAAATGAAAGCAATCATGGATGAGAAATTAATTTGGTTCGCTTACGTCAACGATGAGCCAGCATCCTTCATTGTGATCCTTCCTGATGCCAACCAAATGATCAAGTCCCTGAAGGGAAAACTCGACTTCTTTGGAAAAATAAAATTCGCGTACAACAGATGGAAAGGTGTACCAAGGATGCGAGCTGTCGTCATGGGTACTAAATCGGCCTTCCAAAAGCATGGGCTAGAGTCAGCACTGTTCATCAAACTAAAGGAATATGTGATCCCTCAAAAGAAATATACCGAACTAGAGCTCTCATGGGTTGGTGATTTTAACAACAAAATGCGTTCCGTGCACGAAGCAACTGGCGCCACATTTGGAAAGAAGCACGTCACCATGAAGAAAACATTTTAAAATAAAGAATCTTCTCTCAATAACATGTATTCCGAGAAGATTCTTTATTTCTTGGGCTTATGAACGTCTGAGCTCTTCATAGAGGTCTATTACTTTCTTCTGAAGTTGAACAATTTCTGCTTCACGCTCCTTCACTTTACTAACTAAAATCTCCAACTCGGAAGTACTCTTCTTTTGGTCTTTGTTATCGTCGTTAAAGGTAAGAAGCTCTACAACATCCATATCAAACAAGCTTGAGATTTGTTCCAAACGTGATAGATTAACATCTGTTATGCCCGTCTCAATTTTCGAAAAGGCGGGTATAGAAATGTCTAACCGTTTAGCCATATCTTCCTGATTCCAACTCCTTTGATGCCTCAATAGCTTAATTTTTTTACCTAAAGTTTTCATTTTACAGTTTACGTTTGTTTACTCTTGTGAAATTTATTATATTATTTTTCCATTAAATATACCTAATATTTTGATAATATTTTATCCTTGAGTGTTAAAAGATTGATATTACCAAAATTACCCGAACTCATCAGCAGCAGAGCCTTATTTTTATAGTTCAGATTGATCAGGCACTCCTCCAATTTTTCTGGAGAAGTAAAATATTCTAACTCTAAGTTATTAAAAAATTTCCTAATAACCAATAAATCGATTTTTTTTATTCCTTTATGCATTAAATTTTGTTCGTTACAAAAAACAATAGCCTCATCTGCCTCATCCATAGTGCCTGCATATTGTTCCAAAAAGGTCTCATTTAAACTACTAAATGTATGCAGTTCTAAAACTGAAACTAATTTTTGATTAGAATATTGCATTTTTACCGCATGGATCGTTGCCCTCACTTTGGATGGAGAATGTGCAAAATCCTTGAATATTGTAACATGTTCATTTTTACCTAAAAGCTCTAAACGCTTAGCTGCTCCCTTGAAACTTTGAATAGCTACATAAAAATTTTCTTCTGTTAGCCCAAGTGCTACGCACTCACTTTTTGCTGCATTCAAATTAAGAAGGTTATGATCGCCAAAAATTTGTAGTGGAATCAATTTTTGACCAACAATAAGCTGTGTAATTCCTGACTCTATTTTATAAAGAGGAATTCCGTAAGGTATTTTAACCAAATTACTTGAGTCCATATCAACAATCTTTGTTAGCTCAGGGTCTTCACTGCAATAGATTAACGTACCATTAAGCTCGATAGTTTTTAGGAATAAAATAAATTGTTCTAAATAGATATCAAAAGTGGGGAATACGTTGATATGATCCCAAGAAATACCACTCAATACAGCAATATTAGGTTTATACAAATGAAATTTAGGCCTCTGATCAACTGGCGAAGCTAAATATTCATCTCCTTCTATAATCATCAGTGGGGCATCCGTTGTTATTTTTACCATGGTATCAAAGCCATCAAGCTGTGCACCTACTAAATAATCAAAGTTTTTGCCGTGCTCATTCAACACATGCATAATCATAGATGTAATAGTCGTTTTACCATGACTACCGCCAATAACTACCCTCAGCTTGTTTTTTGATTGCTCGTAAATATATTCTGGGTACGAATAAATAGGTAAACCCATTTCTTGAGCTTTCAACAGTTCTGGATTATCTGTTTTAGCATGCATTCCTAAAATCACAGCATCTAAGTCCGCATGGATATGATTGACATTCCAGCCTTCAACAGTAGGCAATAAGCCATGCTTGAGCAAACGTGATTTGGAGGGTTCAAAAATCATATCATCAGATCCTGTTACCCGATATCCCTTTTTTGAAAGTGCAATGGCAAGATTATGCATCACGCTGCCTCCTACTGCTATAAGATGTATCTGCATTAGATATGATTCATTTGACTATTAGTACCCATTCACTCGTATTCATTATTTTTAAAACTGCAATCCCAAACTAGATGCCTATTACGCTGGACTTAATTTTAACAAATTGAGCAGCCACCCAGGTATTTAACTCATGGTGTGTCACATATTCTAAACCAAATACATTTGCTTTTTCAACAAGCATATTCAAATCTGTTCCTTCATAAAAGCCACTTAAAAAGAGTACTCCATCATTTGACAAACGCTCTGCATAGGTTTCTATTTGATCCAATAAAATAGCACGATTAATATTTGCCAGTATGATGTCAAAACTCAAGTTGGGGATTACTTCTTTAGAACCGCACAATGCAACGATGTTATCGATTCGATTCAATGCTGAATTCTCGAGGGCGCTAGCAAAGCATACCTCATCATAATCAATGGCAATGACTTCGCTGGCACCAAGTTTGGAAGCTAGAATTGCTAAAATACCTGTCCCGCATCCCATATCCAACACTTTTTTTTTGCTCAAATTTTGCTTGAGCATAAATTCCATCATTAAGGCCGTCGTTTGGTGGTGACCAGTACCGAAAGCCATTTTGGGATCTATGACAATTTCATAGGGATATTCTGGATGTACATCATGAAACGTTGCACGGATATAGCAAACACCTCCAACTTCGATTGGTTGAAAATTACTTTCCCATACTTCATTCCAATTGGTTTGAGGAATAAATTTCGAGCTGTACGAAAAAGAAAACAATTCCTCAAAAGTGTTCAGTGCATGAGTCAAATCATTTTGACTCAATGCTGAGGATGGAACATATGCTTTAAAACCCGTATCCATTTCTTCAAATGAATCGAAACCAATCTGGGCAAGTGCATCGATCAATAAATCCTGATGATAATCCTCGCTTGATGCTACGGTAAAGGTTAACTCTTTATAATCCATGCTTAATTAAATGCTTTTACGATATCCATAAAATCTCGCGACTTTAACGACGCTCCTCCAATTAAACCACCATCAATATCCGCTTGAGCAAACAAATCAGAAGCATTCTTTGGATTACAACTGCCACCATACAATATGGATATGTTCGCTGCAACAACCTCTCCATATTTTGCCATGAGTTCTTTCCGGATAAATGCGTGAACTTCTTGCGCCTGTTCTGGTGTAGCTGTAAGTCCCGTGCCAATTGCCCAAACAGGTTCATAAGCCAGTACAACTTGATTGAATTCATCAGACGATAAATGAAATAGTCCCTGTGCTAGCTGCTGCTTAATTACTTGAAAATGGATGTTGTTATTTCTTTGCGCTAAAGTCTCACCGATACAAAATAGGGGTGTTAATTTATTGCTTAAAACAGCATTTACTTTTTGAGCTAATAATACATTATCCTCCCCAAAATACTCACGACGTTCCGAATGCCCCAGTATCACATGAGAAGCCCCAACAGATTGAATCATGGCGGCAGAAATCTCACCAGTAAATGCCCCAGCATCTGCTTGATGACAGTTCTGAGCACCAACTAATACTTTTCCACCCTTAGCCAGCTGAGCCAAACTATTTAAAGAAATAAATGGTGCACAAACAATCACTTCTTGATTATTGGTCACCTCATCTTTGGCCATATTTACTATTTCAGAAAACAAAGACAAACCCGACGTATAATTCGTATTCATTTTCCAGTTTCCTGCAACAATTTTTTTCCTCATCTCAATTTTTTTTTAAAATACCCGACTTTTTTCCGTGAGCTCAAAAACCGCAGTTAATATATTTTTTTCAATTACATTAAAAATCATATTTCTACGCTCAAATACTCTTTCCGCAGTTTCAAATAGCTTATCCAAAGCATAGGTCTTGAATCCATGTACTCCCCCCCAAGCAAAATCGGGAATAAAATTTCTAGGGAAGCCCGAACCAAATACATTTGCACCAACACCCACAACAGTACCCGTATTAAACATTGTGTTGATTGCACACTTTGCGTGATCGGACATAACAAGCCCACAGAACTGAAGTCCAGTTTTGCGAAAATACATTTTATTATAATCCCACAAACGAACCTCAGCATAATTATTTTTAAGATTCGAGGTATTACTGTCGGCTCCAATATTGCACCACTCACCTAAAACGGAGTTTCCTAAGTATCCATCATGGCCCTTAGACGAGTATCCAAGAATAACCGAGTTGTTAATCTCTCCTCCAACTCTAGCGTGTGGCCCAATGGTTGTCATGCCATATATCTTAGCTCCCATCTTCACTTGTGAATCATTACACAAGGCAAATGACCCACGAATATTAGCACCTTCCCAAACCTGACTATTTTTCCCCAGGTAGATTGGTCCTGGCAGTGCATTAAATGTCGCACACTCGGCCATAACTCCTTCTTCTACAAATATATCATCGCCCAACGTACAGTTTGTACTGCTTAGTTTTTGAGATACTTTCCCTTTCGTTAACAATGTATAATCCTTACGAATTTCGGCATCATTCAGCTTAAAAATATCTTCTGGAAAAACAACTTGATTGAGGGAAGCTGTATACTGAATATGTTTATATGGGGATAAATCACTTTGATTCCATTTTTTTGCTGATGCCTCAGATAGTTTAAGTGCTACTAACACAGTATCGCTATACAAAGCCTCTCCGGCTAAAAGATTATCAACAGCTTCAAGCAAATGCTCGTCTGGACAAATTGAACCGTTAATTAAAATATTTTGATCGCTATATTCTATCGGAAACTTTTCTTGCAGATAAGATTCCGTTTGATAGGATACACCTAGCTCCAAATACTTTTCCCATTTCTCAGCTATCGTTAAAATACCAATGCGTAATGCAGCAACGGGGCGTGTGAACGTTAAAGGTAATAAGTTAAGTCGTCGTGAAAAATCGTCAAAGAAGATAACCTTCATTCATCATGTGTTAATTGTTTTCGCTATTCTTGTTTGTCTTTCAATGGCACTCCATACCAGCTAAAAACTACTGGTTTCTTTTTGGGATGATCAGGAAATCTTTTCGCTGAGCTTCTCGTATACTTTGTGTTTTAAAAAAAACACTTGATAATTTTGCCTACAGGCATTAAATTGACCAAATTTTTTCAATAAAATTGAACCCAGTTGATTCCACTTTTGATATAAAAAAAAGTCCAATTTCAATAAAATGGAGACAGACAGCAATTTCTTATTGCAGAAGTATAAAAATTTGGCACGCTCCTATTAAATCCACACAAAGTCTGCACATATAGTTGACGAAACTGCCTAAATCAGACTAAAATATGGAAAGATTGCAACATGGGGGGAAATACATTAAAACCATCGTGAGTTGCTGTCTAATAAACCTGCATGGTGGAGTCTATTTCTGCTGCCCAGGCCAAGATTCCACCTTTAAGATTATACAGATTGGTGTACCCTAAACGCTCTAATTGCATAATGGCTATAGCGCTACGCTTTCCACTACGACAGTGTACGATAACTGGTTTGTCTTTACTGATTCTATCGGTTTCAATTAATATACCTGCCAATGGAATGTTTTCACCACCAATGTTGGACATTTCATACTCAAAAGTCTCTCTTACGTCGATTAATTGAAAATATTCCTTATTATCAAATTTTTGTTTTAGATCTTTTACTGTAATTTCTTGCATTATGAGAAAATTTAACGCACAAAGGTACTTTTTTCATATGTATTATTTGTTTTTTTAATGCCAAATGATGCAATTATGTATTATTTTTTCGTTTGCACCAATTCTTCTATGTTTTCATGGATATAATTTGCTTTTTAATATAACGATGAAGCTATCATGAGTTGGATTAATCATTCAGAGCCTGTGACCTATACGGCTCCTGATGCTTTCGTATGTATTTTATTTGTTTTTTTAGATATAGGACTCAGAAGTCAAAAAAAATAGTACATTTGCACCCGTGGGTAAGTCTTTTACGACCAGCTCCCTTTGAACTCCCCCAGAGTGGGAACACAGCAAGGGTAAAAGGTTGTAGCGGTGCGATAAAAGGGGCTTGCCCATTTTTTTCTATTTTTCAGAAGAATCCCATCTTCCTCAATTATTTTCATCAATACAGTCATTTTTTTGTTATATGAAGTTTTTTATTGATACAGCCAATCTAAAGCAAATAAAAGAAGCTCAAGATTTAGGTGTGTTGGATGGTGTAACGACCAACCCTAGTTTGATGGCTAAAGAAGGAATTACTGGCCATGATAACATCATGAAACATTACAAAGCTATTTGTGCTATTGTTGATGGTGATGTTAGTGCCGAAGTGATCGCTACCACGTACGAGGAAATGATTGAAGAGGGAGCCGTACTTGCTACTTTGGATCCAAAAATTGTGGTAAAAATTCCTATGACTAAGGATGGCGTTCAGGCTATCAAATACTTTAGCTTAGATGGGATTAAAACAAATTGCACGCTGGTTTTTTCTGCAGGACAAGCCTTGCTAGCTGCAAAAGCTGGGGCAACGTATGTTTCTCCTTTTGTTGGCCGATTGGATGATATTTCTACAGACGGATTGACTCTCATAGAAGACATCCGACTCATTTATGACAACTATGGTTATGACACCCAGATATTGGCAGCATCTGTTCGTCATCCAATGCATATTATTAATTGTGCCAAATTAGGTGCTGATGTAATGACAGGGCCGCTATCAGCCATACTTGCATTAATGAAACATCCTTTAACAGATAGTGGTTTGGCTCAATTTTTAGCTGACCACGCTGGTGCCAAAGGAAGATAATTGAGCCTTTCAAACACAATTTAACTCATGGCTCAGTGATCTAACTCAACCATGAGCTAGATCACTGAGCTTTTTTAATAGCGTTCAGCATACGGACAAATAGACTTTTTTACAACAACATCATTCTCCTCCCAAGTATTGATATTTAAGTTTGCCTACCTCCCTCTACCTGACTTCAAGATAGCCTTTGAACACATTTTCTTTAGTAGCGCTCTCTTTAAATCTAATAACATAATAATACGTTCCTGGTTCTAGCTTAGAATAAGTACCTCGTTGATTAGACTTTCCACAGAAAATCACATCTTTATTATTATAACCATGAGCTTGATACACCAATAAACTATATCTACTTAATATACTCACCTCGTTGTCTGGATATTTATCAACATTGTCAACCATAAAGCAATCACCAACCCCATCCGCGTTGACAGAAACTGCCTGATTAATAATAATCTTCTGATTGATCACTGTCACCACACCTTCTTTAATAGCTGTGAAGCTAACACTATTGCCAGCTACCGTCACGCTCACTCCTTCTATGATGATCTTAGCTGAATTTTCATTTGCACTGGTTGCCGTCACCGCAAACATGCCTGAGTTACTCTGTTCATCACCAAGAATGGTCACACTTGATCCCACCTGCGGGATACTAGCTAGAAGATTAACATCACTACGATCATTCAAACGAAGACCCACAACAATGGGAAGAGCTGAACTAACACCAACAGGAAGATGAGCCTCTACCATAGCCGTCCCTTCTAAATAAATTGTCCCATTATTGATTGTAATAATCAAATTAGCAGGATCTAATGCCGTTCCATCGGTAATACTTAGGCTACTTGTAACTGAACCCAGTGAACTATTACTTGCACCCAATACCAGCACCTCATTATTATACAATATTTTATCTGAAAGTATCGAAACAGGAATACTCACCTCTGTGCGTCCATTCAATAATGTAATCGTTGATGGGATACTATAGTGTCCTGATTTTGCTGTACTACCTACCAGATTAAAAACTACATCCTTCGCTAAAGTAGCACCTATTGGATATAAACTGAGTGTAACACTACCAGTAGTGCCCTCTAAAAGTGTATTAGTAATCATTCTCATACTTAAGCTCACGATGTTGATCACCTGACTTGTAGTTGCTGGGCCATAGTTAGTATTACCTAAGGTACTCGCTATTAGTGTTACTTTACCTAACTGACTGGCTGTGATAATCCCCCCAGCACTGACGGAAGCTGCTCCTGTGGCGTTAGAAATACTATAGCTAATTAAACCCCCACTACCTCCATTTACCGTTGTAGTAACGACAGCCGTGATTGGGCCATAAAGACCCATAAAATCATCCGAAATTATCTGTAAAGATTGGATCCCCTGATTGATCGTAATCGTTAGGGTTGCTGGAGCTGGTGAGTAATAATTATTGTCTGGTGCTTGACTGGCCTCTACCACGACAGAACCTACGGACTGGGCCTGCAGAGCACCTGTCGAATCAATCGTAGCACTACCTCCACCTATCGTATTAACAATCCTATAAGTAATCAAGCCTGTACTAACAACACCTCCTGTTAAGGCTGGCAAGCTCGTGGCAGCTATAGGTAAAACGTCATCTACTCGAATCGTAGTGGTGGGTGCACCGACCGACAAAGTTGGTGTACCCCGGCCGATTGTAATGGTTTGCGTCACTGAAGTTCCACCATAATTCGCATCACCAGGCGTCGTTATAGTAAGTAATACCGTACCTGCCTGAACTCCACGTATTACGTGCGTGAGCGGGTCTATTGTCGCCGAACCAGGTCCTCCTGATGGAGATAAATCATACGAGGCTACTCCTATACCCCCATCACTTGTACTCGCCGTTGTAGTCACACTCGCCGTGATACTACCCCCTACCACGGTACTACTTACCGACGTGATTGTCAACGTTTGCAATCCTTGCGCAATGGTAATCACACGACTCACTCTAGCCCCATCGTAATTGCTATCCCCACTAGTAGATGCCTCAAATGTGACTGTACCTTCACTGATCGCACTGATTAAACCTGAGCTATTTACCGTAGCCGAACCAGATCCTCCACTTATGCCATACACGATAGTTCCGCCGCGCCCGCCTGTAGCCGTGCTAGTAGCAGATAGTGCTAGGGGTTGTCCGATAGACATGATGTTGGCTGATGGAGTAATGCTTAAAATCTGGGAGCCCTTACCAATCACCAACAAAGCACTTGTAGTCGCTATCGTATAATTTGAATTTGCTGCTGCTTGTGCCACTAGTGTAACCGTACCAGCCCCTATAGCAGTAATCTGACCCGTATTCTCATCTACTGTAGCACTACCCGAACCAGCACTCACACTATAGGTAATTGCCCCACCACCAGTCACACTATTCGCCGCAGTTATAGTGAGAGCCTGATCGACCACCAACGAATAATTCGACGAACTGAATGTTACTATTTGTCCTCCAGAATTTACCGTAATGGTTAACGTACCTGTGATCGACTGATAATAATTCACATCCGATGCTTGAATGGCCTGAACCAATACACTACCCGATGCCTTTGCCGTGAGCTGACCTGTATTGGGATGTATGGTGGCACTACCGCCTCCTACTAAAGTTGGAACAACACTAAAAATAATACTACCGGTACTAAAAACACTGCTACCAGGAGAAGTGGGGACACTCGTGCCCACGATCGTTAACATACCATCCACCGCCAATGAATTTGCTGCTGTCGTGGTGGTTAAGGACAGGCTTGGTGTACTCTTGCCTATCGTAATAGTCAAGGTAACTGCAAGCGGTGCATTATAGTTTACATCTGAACTCTGTACTGCCCGAACTACTATCGTACCAGCTCGAATAGCTGTGAGCTGGCCCGTTGCAGCATTAATGGTGGCACTTTGACTACCTGTAACAATACTAAAAACGATACTACCGGTACTCGACAACCCACCTAAAGGAGGTGTGCTCGTCGCTGTCAAAGAAAGAACACTACCTACGGTCATATTAGCACTCTGCGTAGTACTAGTTAATGACAAGGTTGGTGTACTTTTTTTGATTGTAATGATCAATGTAGCGGCAAGGGGGGCATTATAGTTCACATCTGAGCCCTGCACTACCTGTACGACAATCTGACCTGCCCGCACAGCCGTGAGCTGACCCGTCGAAGCATCAATGGTGGCACTTTGACTACCTGTAACAACACTAAAAGTAATGCCACCAGTACTCGGCAGCCCCCCGACTGGAGGTGTGCTCGTTGTTATAAAAGAAAGGGTACCTCCCACTGTCATGTTAACACTCTGAGTCGTGTTCGTTAACGACAAGGTTGGTGTGCCTTTTTTAATGGTTATCAATATGGTATTCGATACAGATGAATAATAATTTGTATTGCCAAGTGCAGTCACTCTCAATGTTAACGTACCTGCACCAACACCCTGTAAATTACCCGTCACCTCATTGATGGTAGCCGAGCCAGATCCCGAAACTATTAGTGTATAGGATAGCGCACCCCCTTTGAGGGTGTTTGCTACCGAACGCGTAGTCGATACAGTGATGCTGTTGCCTATCGCTACCGTAACTGGTGGATTGATCGTTAATGTTTGACTGCTAATACCAATGGTCAATACAGTTGTGGTAGCAGCTCCTACATAATCAACATTAGTAGCTGCAGAAGCCACCAATGTTACCGCACCAACACTAATTCCTGTCACAAGACCCGTATTCTGATCTACTGTGGCTGAACCGCTTCCCCCTACTACACTATACGTGATCGCTCCACCACCGGCAACACTACTAGATGCTATAACGGTGATACTCGTACCCACAGATGTACTAAAACTACCACTAGAAGAACTCAATGTCAGACTTTGACTACCTGACGTGATGGTGATCACGGTACTCGTGCTTGCCACATTATAGTTGCTATCTCCTGCCGAATTAGCTGTAAGCGTGACTGTACCTGCGCCACTGGCGGTAATAAGCCCTGTGGATGGGTCGACACTAGCTGAACCACTGCCCGCTGTAATAATAAAACTTAAACTACCACCACTACTTACAGTCGCCGTGGTAGAAGTTGCAGCCTGTAAAGTCCCTCCAACTATCATACTGGTGCCCGAAGTAATCGATAGCAGCGGCGTAACTTTAACAATATTGATTACTCGCGTGATAGATGCCGACAAGAAATTACTATCACCCGAACTACCTACTATCAACGTGATGCTACCCACTCGAATGGTTGTTAGATTCCCAGAAGCATCAATCGTTGCCGAGCCGCCACCTACGCTAGCCGTTATACTATATGTGAGCGCTCCTGCTCCTGGCGCCGAACGCGATACCGTAACTGACACAGTACCACCTACAGTGGGAGTTATTGGATTAATGGTTAATGATTGGTTTTTATTCGTTACCGTCAAAGAACTTGCAATTACCGTCAAAAGATTATCACCACCACTCTGTGCAGTACCACTAATAGCGAAGTAATTATCAGGTATGGCATTGTCCGAACCTGTCTGAATGGTAAAAGTTGCTGAATGCCCCCCTGCCTGAATCACTACGGGATTGGGAGTAATTGTATATCCCAATGGAAACCCAGGGTCGTTAATGGTAACGGTTATAGGCCCATGCGTAGTGACAGTCCCCGTTAAACTAAGCGTCAAAGTCTTTGATAACGTTTCTGTTACTACTCCAGAACTAACCGTAATCATTCTGTTAGTAGGATCATTACCTGTGCTATCTAGAATTGTCACAGTAGCACTACCAGAAGCATAATAAGGAGAGGACGCTTGTATAACCAGGCTATTCACAGCGTTGAGTATATTATTATTTAAACCTGTTATTGTAAAGCTCACACTACTTGCATTCGGAGGGATAATGACCTGTGATGGCAAGCCCGTATAATGAGTACCTGAAACAGCATTGCCCGTTGCAGCCAGCGTAATTGTCTGGCTACTGGTTGTAAAAGCGGGAGCGATGTCAACCGTTAGCGTTACACTACTGCCCCCATTGAGTGATACGTTCGCAGGACTAAGTGTAATGGTGACAGGCATCACCGTAACGGAAATAGATTTAGCAAGGGGCAACGGCGAACAGGAATTTGTCAATGTAGCCGTCAGGCTATAAATACCACTCATATTTGTAGTCGCATTATTACTAACTACGGTATTTGACAAGGTTGAGGTAAAACTATTGGGGCCTTTCCAACCGTACGTTGCCCCTGGTGAAGCAATGGCCGAAAGACTTAAGACATTCCCCGAATACACGGGGGTATTGTAACTAAGCGTGGGGGTTACTGCACTAATGGTAGACACTGTGATGGTTAATGGGGTATCACAATAACCCGTATACCATGTATAATGATATGTACCAGGAAGAGCAAAGCCACTAAAGACAGTAGAGCTCGTGTAGGTGGCGGTCGTACCACCCGTGGTGACAATTGTCGTTGTCGACGGATTATTAAGATTCGGAATCCATGTACCACTCAAACCTGCTGTAACTACAGTCGTTGAATATGCCGTACAGGATAAAGAAATCGAATTTGAGCCACGAATCGACGTATCCGTTACAATTTGAATATCATCCAAAAAATTACCACCACTACCACTAGCAGTGGGGCCTCCAAAAAATTGAAGCCTTGTCATTACCTGGCCTGCAGGAACGGTATAAACAACGGTATAAGGAATCCAATTTTGATTATTGTCACTAACCGTTTTTAAGGAAAATAAACTACCGTTTGGAGGACCCGCATACAATTCACATTCATCCTTATTACCATTGGCAGCCCCACCCCGCCCACGATGTGAGAATGTAACCGTAAGCTGTGCAGGGCCCGGAGTGGGAATATCTTGATACATAGTAGCCGACTGATTAACTCCTAGTTCAACAAACTGGTTCCCCGCCTTAGCTGCCAAGATGGCAGTAGTAACTACGGTGTTGGTGGTAGTTCCACTGGCAAACTGCGGACTTCTCCATATGGTTACCGTTTGGCTATTGGTCCATCCAGTAAGATTGGTTGGTGTTACTGTTGACGTAGTGGCTGCAACTGTCAATGCAGGCGTCTCAAAGCTTGCATTAGTAACTGTCAAGCTACACTGCCCAAAACCTGTAGCAGCTACTGCTAGAAGTAGGCAAAAGAATAAAAAAATCTTTTTTCCCATATTGCGTCTGATATAAATCTGTATTGTTTTGTTTATATCAAGTTAATTTAGCTGCCAGTAAAAACAGTACCAATAGCCACAACATAAGCGGACCTATGATTATTTATTTTCACTTTCCACTAATGCTTTATTTTTAATGGTCCTTTAAATATATCTTTAGTACCACCATCATAAATGGTAATGATGTAGTAATACATGCCATCTAGAAGCTTTTCAGTCAAGCTACCTGCCTTATAGCCCGCAAAACAATCTGCACTCGAAAAATTTGTTTTTTCATAAACTAAACGTCCTCTACGGTCCACGATCTTAACCGTATTATTCGGATAATTCTCGATACCCGAAATACCCATACAATCATCTATACCATCTCCATTGTTCGATACGACCACCGCAAAATCGATCTTCTGATTCACTACGGTAACTACTCCTTCCTTCACTCGCGTCATACTCGCACTACTCCCCTCTATCACAACCACAGCCGGTTGTTTATTCAAACTGGTCGCTTCTACACTAAAGGAGCCTGAATGACCGTCGACCGGAATGATCGCACTTCCAGATACTTTTGGACTGCTTGCCAATAGCGATAATTCGCTCCCACTTCCTATACTTAACATCACCTGGATGGCACGAGTGGTGGTTATTCCAACGGGAAGACTTACCGTCATCGATATCATGTCACTGTTATAGATCGTTCCATTGCCTATAGTCAATACCCGATTATCTGGATTTAAGGCCGTTACATCTACGATGCTCAATGCCGTTGATAAAGATCCTAGGTAAACGCTGTTCGCGTTCAACACCAAATCCGCATCATTGTACAAAACTTTATCCGAAAGACCAGAAACACTGAATGCTACTGCTGGTTGGCCACTCGTAAGGGTAACGCTCGTCGGAACACTAAAACGACCTGAACTCACCACACTTCCTCCAAACGTAAAGACGATATCGCGTGACAAACTAATATTTGCCGGATTTAGACTAATGGTAATCATCCCACTGGTGCCCTCCCCTAAGCTTTGTCCACTCGTACTCACACTTAAACTCACGATCGAGATCGTTTGACTCATACTCGACCCTTCATAATCTGCATCTCCAGCCGTAATCGCCGTTAAGGTGAACGTACCTGCTCCAGTAGCCGTAACCAAACCACTTGGACTCACTATCGCTGAACCCGAACCATCCGTAATAACGTAGCTGATAGAACCCCCGCGTCCACCTGTAGCTGTACTGGTCACTACAGGCATAATGCTACCATCCAACCCCATCATATCGATCGAGCTAATCGTCAACGTTTGAGACCCTTTATTGATCGTGATCGTTAGCGTAGCTGGAACTGGTGAATAATAATTACTATCAGAACCTTGAATAGCCTCCACTACCACAAGACCTGCTGCTTCTGCCTTTAATACTCCCGACAAACCATCGATCGTGGCTCCTCCTACACCCACCGTATTGACAATCCGATACGTAATACCACCCGTACTGGCAGGACTTCCTGCTATGGATATGCTCGTACTGCTTATCGACAATATATCCCCGACAGGGATCGTGGTCGTGGAGGACCCTACTAACAAGGTTGGCCTACCCTTACCGATCGTGATCGTTTGAGTAGCCGAAACGACACTATAATTCGTATCGCCAGTCGTACTCGCGGTAAGTAATACCGTACCCCCTCTTAGTCCACTAATCACATACGTGAGCGGATCAATCGTGGCTGAACCCGAACCTGATGCGATTATGCTATAGCTAACAGAACCTCCACTACTCAAGGTGGCTGTACTGCTCACACTAGCCGTCAGGCTACCACCTATCGGTATGAAATTCGCCGAGGTGATACTCAATACCGGGGTTTGACGGGCATCTGAATTCGTAATGGTTAGCGTACCGATAGCAAACGTGTAATCAACCAAGGGTAAGCCATTTAGAGTAAAAATATTATCCCGAATTGAACCATCCGATGCCGTACGAAGTGTATAGCTCACCGAATGTTCACCCGCAGGAATAAGCAACCCAAAATTCGTATTACCTCCTACGGATCCTCCATTAACCGTATAACCGCCCAGGAAAGCCGTATTCGACTGAATGGTGAATCCTAGTGGCTCATTCGTTTTCACCGTGCCCGGCAAACTGACATTCAGTGTAACGGATGAGCCTTCACTCAGAACCCTTGAACTGATCGTCAAAGTCGTTGTGCCCGTGCCACCAAAGCCCCCCCGAACATCCACGTCAATGACTTGCAAAGTGCCAGGACTCACCACAGAATTGGTCCCACTAACCGTGCCCGTGATGCTGAAGGTATTATTCCCTACATTACCATCACTAGCCGACTGAATCACAAACGTCGCTGAGTTTTGACCCGATTGAATCGCTACGCTCGATGGTATCAAATACCCTGGTGGAAATACACTATGGCCTAGTAGAACCGTCAATGGCGTATTTGCAACCACGCCCGTGGGTAAACTAACTCTTAAGGTCCGAGACAAGGTCTCCGTAAGCGTACCTGAACTAATCATCAAAGTCGTTGAACCTGTATTGGTTACCGTCAAGGTGCCCGAAATAAGGATGAAATCAGATGCACTAACACTACCTGTAATACTCAATACATTGTCCCCGATATTACCGTCTCCAGCCGTCTGAACAACAAACGTCGCTGAATTCTGGCCAGACTGAATCACTACACTTGATGGCATCGTATAACCCACAGGGAAGGCACTATAGCCTAACGTAACTGTTAATGGGGTATTCGTTTTCACATCGGTTGGCAAACTAACCCGTAATACAATCGGCAGGGTCTCGCTGATGGTTCCCGAGCTGATTGTAAGCGTGGTCGAACCACTACCACCAATGCCCCCACGTACATCCACGTCTTCTACTGTTAGCATTCCTGGAATATACCTGAGGTTCGTCGCACCACCCACTGTACCCGTAATACTGAACACATTATTGCCAACATTCCCATCACTGGCCGTCTGAATATCAATCGTCGCTGAACTTTCTCCTGACTGAATGATCACACTCGAAGGAATGTCATAGCTCAGGTTCGGAAATGCTGAATGGCCCAAAATAACTGTCAAAGGAGTATTCGTTTTTCCTGAAGATAAACTGACCCTTAAGGTAGTCGACAAGGTCTCGGTAACCACGCCCGAACTGATCGTCAAGGTCGCTGAATTTGTATCGGTTACTGTCAAACTTCCACCACTAACCACATAATCGACCACGTTGCTACTAACCGTACCCGTGATGCTGAGCACATTATCCCCTACATTGCCATCACTGACCGTCCCAACAACAAACGTGGCAAAATTAGCGCCTGGCTGGATAATCACGCTGCTAGGCATACTATAGCCTCCTATTGGGAAGGCACTATGGCCTAACGTAACCGTCAGGGCGGTATTCGTATTTACACCATCTGGCAAACGAACAGACAGCGTGCTCGACAGACCCTCTGACACGATCGCTGAACTGATCGTCAAGGTCGTCACACCTTCACCTCCAACTCCCCCTCGAACATCCACATCCTCGACCCGCAATACACCTGAAAGCATCGTAAAATAGGGGATGCTGACCGTACCGCTAATACCCAGTACATTGTCCCCCACATTGCCATCACTATACGTTTGAACTGCAATTGCCGCTGAATTTTGACCTGGCTGGATAACCACGCTCAAGGGTATTGTATAATTTAAATTTGGAAATACATCATGTCCTAACGTGATCGTCAGAGCCGTGTTCGTATTCACACCCGCTGGTAAACTGACCATTAGGTTGGCCAATTGCGTCTCACTCACCATCCCCGAGCTGATCGTAAGACTCGTGGACCCTGTCCCCGTAATACCTCCACGAACATCCACATCTACGACCGTTAAAATACCCCCACTAACCGTAAAATCCGTCGGGCGGATCGTCCCTACTGGATTGACCGTGCCCGGGATGCTCAACGCATTATCGCCCACATGATGATCCCTAGCCGTTTGAGCAATAAACGTCGCCGAGTTTTGACCCGCCTGAATAACCACACTCGAGCTTATTCCATAACCTGAAACTGGAAATACCCCATGACCCAAAGTTACCGTCAGCGCCGTGTTCGTATTCACTCCTGAGGGCAAGCTAAGCGTTAAGGTCGTCGATAAACTTTCGCTGATGCTACCTGAAC
>CAIOLR010000254.1 GCA_903859135.1 uncultured bacterium
ACAAATTACACTAGAAAGCTTTGGTCGTAGAGCAATTTTGGCTGCTCGTCAAACACTCGTGTCCAAAATACTTGAGCTAGAAAAAGATAATATCTTCAAAAAATATAAAGATCGTGAGGGTGAAATTGTTACGGGTGAGGTTTATCAAGTTTGGAAAAAAGAAACCCTCATTATAGATGATGAGGGAAATGAGCTTCTTTTACCAAAAACAGAACAAATACCTGCCGATTATTTCAAGAAGGGGGATTCCGTTCGTGCAGTAGTTGAGAAAGTAGAGATGATAAACAACAATCCAAAAATTATCATCTCCCGTACTTCACCTAAGTTTTTACAGCGTTTGTTTGAGATGGAAGTCCCAGAAATTTTTGATGGGCTGATCACCATTAAAAAAATTGTTCGTGAACCTGGTGAACGCGCTAAAATCGCAGTTGAGTCGTATGATGATCGTATTGATCCTGTTGGAGCTTGTGTGGGAATGAAAGGGTCACGTATTCATGGTATTGTTCGTGAGTTGAAGAACGAGAATATCGATGTTATTAACTTTACTAATAATGTATCCTTGTACGTTCAGCGTGCATTAAGTCCAGCAAAAATTACAACCATTAAGTTGGATGACCAAGAAAAGAGAGCGGCTGTGTATCTAAAGCCAGATCAGGTTTCTTTAGCTATTGGTCGTGGTGGGCAAAATATTAAGCTCGCTGGTAAATTAACAGGGTATGAAATTGATGTTTATCGCGAGTCTGCTGATGATGATGAGGATGTGGATATAGAAGAGTTTTCTGATGAAATAGAAGATTGGGTTATTGATGAATTAAAACGTATCGGCCTGGATACCGCAAAGTCTGTGCTAGATCTTACTATTGATGAACTTGTAAAACGTACCGATTTGGAAGAGGGTACGGTAAAAGATGTGATGGAGATTTTGCGATCAGAATTTGAATAACAGTTGGGTGTTCTGCTATTATCAGAACATAAAATGTACTTTTGTATAAATAAGCGAGGTAAAAGAATAAATGTCAGACGGTAAAAACACGAATTTACTTAAAGCTGCAAAGGAGCTGAATATTGGTCTATCCACTGCAGTCGATTTTTTGGGCAAAAAGGGCTTCTCTGTAGAAGCACGTCCAAATACCAAACTTACGGATGAGATGTACCTTGTTCTCTTAAAGGAGTTTCAGGGGGATAAGATCGTAAGGGAGGAAGCCAAACAAATCGCCATTGGAAAAATTCGTCGTGATGAACTTGTTGCGCCTCCTGAAAGAGTGGAAGTTCTGCATCTCGCTAAAGATATTGAACAAGAAGAAATTCTGATTAAAAATGCAAGCTCATTCTCGTCTGCTCCTGTGGTAACTCCTGTAGTAGAGAAGTTGAAAGAGCCTCTTGCCCCTCCTGCCGAAGACATAATCGAGGAGCATCCTAAAACAGAGGACACGTCGGTTTTGCCAGGCGTGAAGGTGGTTGGAAAAATCAATTTATCTGAACTAAATACGCGAATTCGACCCGATAAAAAAAGTGTTCAACAACCCGAACCTGTAGCTCCTGCTCTTGTAGAGACTCCAAACGTTGAGCAGCCTGTGGTATTAATTGTTGAAAGTGTGCCTGAAGAAAAAACTGATCTTAAGGAACCCAAACAAGAGGACAAACCTCAGGAACCAGAACAGAAAGAAGCCGTGGTGGAGAAAGTAGTGGAAAAGTTGGAGCCAACTCCTGTAAAATTGCCTGAAGTTAAACCAGAGGATGATGTTATTCGTGCCAGAGCAAATCGTTTAACAGGGCCTAATGTGGTGGGAAGAATAGAACTACCCGTTGCTCCACAGCGGAAAGGGCAGCCTGTTGCATCTTCATCTAACATTGGTGGACCTGATCAGAGGCGAAAACGTAAACGCAAAGATAATAATCAAGGTGGCGCTGTAGTGGGGGGTAATCGCCCTAATCCAGCAGCAAATCAGCCAGGTACGGGTACAGCTCCAAATCAAGGCACTCGTCCTGATTTTAGGAATAGAAATAGTGCCACTCCTTATAGAGGTGGACAACAAGGTGCTCGTCCCGATTTCAGAAATAGGTCTCGAGTACCAGAGGCTCCCAAAGCTGAGCCTACAGATAAAGAAATACAAGATCAAATTAAGGCAACTCTTGCTCGTTTGAGCGGTGCCGGTAAGTCGGGCAAATTTGCACAGCGAGCCAAGCTACGTCGTCAAAAACGAGATGATGTAGCACATACAGCTGAAGAAGCTGCGATGGAGCGTGAATTACAATCTAAAACCCTAAAAGTAACAGAATTTGTTACCGCAAACGAACTGGCTAGTATGTTGGATGTTTCGGTTACACAAGTGATTTCTACTTGTATGAGCTTAGGTATGTTTGTGTCCATCAACCAGCGTTTGGATGCCGAAACATTGACCATTGTTGCTGACGAGTTTGGCTACGAAGTAGAATTTGTGAAGCCTGAAGATGAGGAAACAGCTGCGCTAGAAGAAGTAGATGAGCCTGAAGATATGCTTCCGCGAGCTCCTATCGTTACAGTGATGGGGCATGTGGATCACGGTAAAACGTCACTATTAGACTTTGTCCGCAAAACGAATGTAATTGCAGGTGAAGCTGGGGGAATTACGCAACATATTGGGGCATATGAAGTGACGTTAGAAAATGGTCGTAAAATTACCTTTTTAGATACTCCAGGTCACGAGGCATTTACGGCCATGCGTGCTAGGGGTGCTAAGGTAACTGATATTGCAATTATTGTAATTGCGGCAGATGATAGTGTGATGCCTCAAACAAGAGAAGCCATCAATCATGCTCAGGCTGCAGGTGTACCTATTGTATTCGCTTTTAGTAAAGTAGATAAACCAGGTGCCAATACTGAGAAAATTCGCGAACAATTATCAACCATGAATATCCTCGTAGAGGACTGGGGAGGTAAATATCAAAGTCAGGAAATATCAGGTAAAACGGGTTTAGGAGTTGATCTTTTGTTAGAAAAAGTATTACTTGAGGCAGAATTACTAGACCTAAAAGCGAATCCTAATAAGCGTGCCGTTGGTACGATTATCGAGGCAGCATTAGATAAGGGACGCGGTATTGTAACCACCGTGCTGATTCAAGCAGGAACATTACGTGTAGGTGATCCAATTCTTGCAGGATGCTATAGTGGTAGAGTGAAAGCCCTACACAATGAGCGTGGACAAAAAATAGATCATGCTGGTCCAGCTACCCCTGTTCAAGTGCTGGGAATGCAAGGAGCACCAACGTCAGGAGATAAGTTTAATGCGATGGAAAGTGAGGTTGAGGCACGTGAAATAGCCAATAAACGTTTACAATTACAACGAGAGCAAGGCCTTCGAACTCAGAAGCATATTACATTAGATGAAATAGGTCGTCGTTTGGCTATTGGTAGCTTTAAAGAGTTAAATGTGATTGTAAAAGGCGATGTAGATGGATCTATTGAAGCATTGTCTGACTCTTTATTGAAATTATCAACCGAACAAATACAGGTCAATATCATTCACAAGTCCGTTGGTCAGATTTCGGAATCAGATGTACTACTCGCTTCAGCTTCTGATGCGATTATTATTGGCTTCCAGGTGCGTCCGTCAGCGAATGCACGTAAACTGGCAGAGCATGAGCAAATAGATATTCGTTTATATTCGATCATTTATGATGCCATTAACGAAGTAAAAGCGGCTATGGAAGGCATGCTTGCACCAGAGTTTGAGGAAAAAATTACTTCAAATGTTGAGATTAGAGAAGTATTTAAAATTACGAAAGTTGGAACGGTTGCGGGCTGTATGGTCTTAGATGGTAAAATAACACGGAATAGTAAAGTCCGTATTATTCGCGACGGTGTGATTATTTACTCTGGTGAATTAGCCTCTTTGAAACGTTTCAAAGACGATGTGAAGGAAGTATCAACAGGTTATGAGTGTGGTTTAAATATTCAAAACTTTAATAATATTGAAGTAGGAGATATTGTAGAATCGTACGAGCAAGTGGAGGTTAAGCGTAAACTGTAGGTGATGTAAGTCCTATAAAGTCAATAAAAGAGGTGAATTAACATTGTTGGTTCACCTCTTTTATTGTGCAATGATGGCACTTTGTTCTTGAAAATCAATCCGAGAGCTCTGAAAGGGGGCTCTTCGGACTACCCATGAGCATGAGTCTCTGGCTCCTCAGTAATATTTTACGATCATATATCTTTTTGTTTGAACAATATTCAATCCAAAATACCTATCATCCTAAGGATGATAGAGACACTTTTTATTTCTTAATGGTGACTTACAGCCTTGTCTTAGCTTGGCACAAGTAGCTTTTATACACGTCTTTTTATCCTTCAGGCTTGCGCTAAGCTGGGCTTTTCGTACAAAATGAATTCAATAATAGGCCCAGAAAAAGCGATAATTTCTATTCCCTAACGAATATTATTTGGCTAATTTTGAAGTTGAAAAAGCTGAATTTATAACTTGAATCCAGCAGATGTAAAGATGTGTTCCATCTTTGAAAATCAATGAAATATCAAAAGTTTGAACAAACTCAACCTAGAATCCAAGCAGTAAATACTTTAAAAATGCTTAGTGAACATATCACGTATAAAGAAAATAAATTAAATGTATCACTGGTAGAAGAGACTGCTTTACAGCAGCTTCTTTTTGAGGATGAGCATGTTCCTTTTCCAACGCCACAAAACTATACTTTTAAATTTATTGATCTGTTTGCTGGCATCGGTGGGTTTAGACTTGCAATGCAAAATTTAGGTGGAAAATGTGTGTTCACAAGTGAATGGGATAAAGAGGCTCAAAAAACATATCGTGAAAATTTTGGAGAAACACCATTTGGGGATATTACGGAAGAACAAGTGAAGAGTTATATTCCTGATGATTTTGATTTACTATGTGCGGGGTTTCCATGTCAAGCATTTTCAATTGCTGGTAAGCGAGGAGGGTTTGATGATACCAGAGGGACATTGTTTTTTGAGGTTGCTGAAATTCTTAAACGAAAGAAGCCAAAAGCTTTTTTTATGGAAAATGTGAAAGGATTAATAAATCATGATAAAGGTAAAACATTGGAAACTATTCTACATGTTTTACGAAATGATTTAGATTATTACGTTCCAGAGCCACAGATCATAAATGCAAAAAACTTTGGTGTCCCACAACAACGGGAGCGGATTTATATCGTTGGTTTTCGTAAAGATTTAAATATTGCAGCATTCAGATATCCAGAGCCACTGCAAAAAGAAGTGACATTTTTGAATGTGAAAGAGAAAAAAACAGTTCCAACTCGGTATTATCTATCAACACAGTATCTTCAAACGTTGGTAAACCATAAAGCACGACATCAAGGTAAAGGAAATGGATGTGGTTATGAAATTATTCCTGATCACGGAATTGCCAACGCAATACTTGTTGGTGGAATGGGTAGAGAAAGAAATTTAGTAATAGATCATCGAATCACAGACTTTGTTCCAACTACGCGTATTAAAGGTAGTGTAAATAGGGAGGGGATTCGAAAAATGACCCCCAGAGAATGGGCAAGACTACAGGGCTTCCCTGATACGTATAGGATTCCGGTTGCTGATGCATCGGCATACAAACAATTTGGCAATTCTGTCGCCGTTCCCGCAATACAGGCAACAGCAGAAAAAATTTTAGAGTCGATGAAAATTGTCACTGATGCTAGTAGGAAATAAAGGTGAATGGAGCGAGGTATACACTTTGTTTACACTACTTGGTGACAAAAAATTATTTGCTGGTGATGCAGAGTTTTAAATAGTCGGTCCTCAAAAAGGAATCAAGTATCACATTATTAACAATTTACATTAAAATATGTGTATAAAATTATGCAATAAATGGATGTATTTATAACAAAAACTGGTATTTTTCATCATGCTAACAAAGACAAAATCG
>CAIOLR010000255.1 GCA_903859135.1 uncultured bacterium
CGATTTTGTCTTTGTTAGCATGATGAAAAATACCAGTTTTTGTTATAAATACATCCATTTATTGCATAATTTTATACACATATTTTAATGTAAATTGTTAATAATGTGATACTTGATTCCTTTTTGAGGACCGACTAGGTAATATTCATCTAATAAAACCATTTAACCTTTTGCTATTTGGAGGGATAGACTTCTAACCTTTTATGTTTGCTCTCCAACTTTTGATAATAAAAAATAAGTTTAAAGAAGTTAAATTATCCACAATTGACATATCTTAGCTCCTTTAAAAATCAACCGTCAAGGATCATATGACAGCAGAAATTAGCATCCCACACCTAAACCTAAATGATTATGTTCACGGTAATGCAGAACAAAAAAAGAAATTCTCGGATGCCATCGGAAAGGCATACAACGAAACAGGATTTGTCACCGTCAGCAATCATGGCATGACTAAAAAATTAACCGATGAATTGTATGCCGAAGTAAAAAAATTCTTTGACCTGCCCGAAGAATCTAAACTAAAATATGAAAGGGCTAAACCTGCAAGACAACGAGGCTACATCGGTAAAGGCATCGAAATAGCCAAAGGTGCCAAAACCCACGATTTAAAAGAATTTTGGCAAAGTGGACAAGTGGTAACAGACAATGATCCAGTAAAAGATGAATACCCTAACAATATTCAAGTCGCAGAGTTTCCACGATTCAATACTGTAACCCAAGAGGTATACCAACGTCTAGAAGAAGCAGGGAAACATTTGCTACGTGCCATCGCCGTTTATTTGAAATTACCTGAAAATTATTTCGACGATAAAGTACACAACGGAAACTCTATTCTTCGCGCAATACACTATTTTCCACTCGAAAGCACAGAAAACCTTCCAGCCGATGCAGTTCGTGCAGGTGCACATGAAGACATTAACCTGATTACACTTCTAATTGGTGCTAGCGCAGATGGATTAGAGCTTTTAACACGCGACGGAAAGTGGTTCCCTGTGAAGGCAGGTGCAGACGATATTGTGGTAAATGTGGGTGATATGTTGCAACGTTTAACAAATAATAAACTGAGGTCAACTACACACCGCGTAGTGAATCCGCCAAACGAACTGATGAAAATGGCTCGTTACTCGGTTCCATTCTTTTTACATCCCAAAACCTCTATGGATCTGACCTGTCTAGATTCATGCATAGACAGTAACCATCCTAAAGCTTATCCAGATACGACCGCAGGTGAATATTTAAATGAACGCTTATTAGAAATTGGATTGAAAACGGTGTAAATATCTAATACCTTTTGATCCAAACGATCATACAAATATAACGAGGCTGTCTCAAAAAGACAGCCTCGTTATATTTTCCCCATTTCGACTTTGATTTTTCGCTCCAGCTCAGCGGAAAACTGCGTACCAATGATATAGATCAATCCGTCACAGTCGGTTAATTTAACTGCATATTTACCACCCGCATAAAACCAAATCGTTCCTTTTTTATGCAAGTTATAAACCGGATTGTTGATCAGGTAAGTTCCATCATATGGGACTTGTTCCACTTGAACGATGCTACCTAAGTTTATTTTAACCAGCCTTGTTGTCCACAGTCCACTTAACACGATACTTTTGTTTTGTACCGTCGTTTTATAATGCGGCAAAAACATCATCACTACAGAAACAAGCAGGATGCTGCATCCTACAATCAAAAACACATTGGCTGTATCTCGTTCACGTTCTTCGGTAATAAAATAGGCGACAACGCAAAACAATGCCATCACCAACCGGGCACTTATTCTGACGTAATCGCGTCCTATATATTGTTTTTCAGTAAAAGCCGCAGCTGAATTATTCTCCATGTGTATTCATTCGCTCGTTGAAGATAAAAACTTTTTTAGTTTGAGACGTTACCTTATATCGCTCATCCATTCGATAGCCGACGATATGCAAAATATCTCCGTTACCATTTACTAATATGGGGATCTCTTTTTTATGGCTCAGTGGAATTTTTTGTGCGACAAAGAAATCGCTCACTTTTTTTTTCTTCCCACCCATTCCTAGCGGATGAAAAAAATCACC
>CAIOLR010000256.1 GCA_903859135.1 uncultured bacterium
GACATTTTTTCTAAAATCTTTTTTAGATCATTTCAATCCAGAAAATATCAGTTTAATCTCACAAGACGATTATTATCTTCCTTCAGGTGATTTGACACATGAGGAAAATGTGTTATATAATTTTGATATACCAGCAAGCTTTGATGAGCAGCAGTTTACAAATGATATCCAAAAGATATTAAATGGAGAAACTATTCATAAAAAAGAATACACTTTTAATGTTGGAGAGCCAAAAATATTAGAAATTCAGTCTGCACCAATTATCATCGTAGAAGGCCTTCTCATATTCCATTTTCAACAAATAGCCGAGCTCATTGATATGAAAATATTTATTGATGCAGACGAAGAGGTTGCCCTACAAAGACGAATCAAACGAGATATAGAAGAGCGAAATTATACATTTGATGATGTGATGTATAAATGGGCCAATCATGTTTTACCTTCTTACAAGACCTATTTACTTCCTCATAAAAATACAGTAGATAAAATTATTCCAAACAGTACCAATATTGCGGATGATATTTTACGAATTACCGAAGAAATATCACAAGACTTAAAAAAAGAGATTCTTGGTATTATCTCCTAAGCTTCCATTTCAGGAACTTCTGTATCCATAATCAATTTTCCAGCCGTGGCATTTTTGATCTGATTAATAGAAATACCAGGGGCCCGCTCGAGCAATTTGAAGCCGCCCAGTGGATGTACTTCAAATAAACCTAATTCAGTGACAATTTTTTTGACACAACGTACTCCCGTTAAGGGTAATGTGCAGGCTGGCAATAGTTTGCTTTCGCCAGCTTGATTCACATGCTGCATGGCAACAATGATATTTTTTGCAGACGCGACCAGATCCATTGCGCCGCCCATTCCTTTAACCATTTTGCCAGGTATTTTCCAATTGGCAATATCTCCATTTTCGGATACTTCCATCGCACCTAAAATAGTTAGATCTACTTTTTGAGCCCGAATCATGCCAAAACTTTCTGCCGAATCAAATATGGATGATCCCGGTAGCGTGGTAATCGTTTGTTTGCCAGCATTAATCAAATCAGCGTTTTCTTCACCTTCAAAAGGGAAGGGCCCCATGCCTAGCAGGCCATTTTCAGATTGTAAAGCTACATTGATTCCATTTGGAATGTAATTTGCCACTAAAGTGGGTATGCCAATGCCTAGATTGACATAGTATCCGTCTTTAATTTCTTTTGCAATTCGCTTTGCGATTCCGTCTTTATCTAACATGATCTTTAATTACGTGTTCTAACTGTTCGGTTCTCAATTCGTTTTTCATAATGCTCACCCTGAAAAATGCGGTGCACATAAATACCTGGTGTATGAATTTGGTCAGGATCTAATTCTCCTGCCTCGACGAGCTGCTCTACTTCTGCAATGGTTATTTTACCTGCCATGGCCATCACTGGGTTGAAATTTCGGGCTGTTGAATGATAGATTAAATTTCCAGCAGTATCGCCTTTCCATGCTTTCACGATGGCAAAGTCAGCATCAAAAGCCATCTCTAATAAATAATCCTTACCATGAAAATTTCGTATCTCCTTGCCTTCGGCAATTTCTGTTCCTACTCCTGCTGGAGTAAAAATAGCTGGCATGCCATAACCGGAAGCCATACAGCGTGTAGCCAATGTCCCTTGTGGGATGAGCTCGACCTCCAGCTCGCCACTTAAAAGTTGCCTTTCAAATTCGGCATTTTCGCCAACGTAGGATGAGATCATTTTTTTTACTTGACGTGTTTTTAACATCAAACCGATACCGAAATCATCTACACCCGCATTGTTTGAAATGCATGTAAGTTGTTTAATGCCTTTTTTGATGAGTGCTGCGATGCAATTCTCGGGAATGCCACAAAGACCAAATCCGCCAAGCATAAGGGTCATTCCGTCTTGGATATCTTGGATGGCTGCATCTGCACTTACTACTACTTTGTTGATCATTTTAATGTCTTTTGGGACGCAAATCTACTATTTTATAGTATGGGCAATGAATTTTTTTGCCCGTAACAACATAGCTAGATCCCACATCCTCCAAAATTATCCATAGGCAATACCTATTTTTGTTTCCAATCCGATCGATAATGAGTTTCGTAAAAGCAAAAAAACATCTTGGGCAGCATTTTTTAACTGATAAAAATATTGCGGAAAAAATTGTAAACAGTCTGAGATTTACGGATCAATATAAGCAGGTGTTGGAAGTGGGCCCAGGTATGGGTATTCTTTCCGATTATTTGCTTCAAAAGAAGGTCTATCAAACTCATTTGATTGATATTGACGCAGAGTCATTTAATTTTCTTCAAAAAAAGTATCCACAGCTGGGGGATCGATTGCTTCATGGTGATTTTTTAGAGCTTGATTTTAAGAAAATATTCCCTGGTAAGCTGGGTATCATTGGTAATTTTCCATATAACATATCATCTCAAATATTGTTTAAAATTTTGGAGCATCGTGATCAGGTCATAGAGGTGGTAGGGATGTTTCAAAAAGAGGTGGCTCAGCGTTGTGCCGAAAAGCTAGGAAGCAAGGAGTATGGAATTTTGAGTGTGTTTTTGCAGGCCTATTATCAAGTCGAATATCTTTTTACGGTGAAGGCCAGCGTTTTTAATCCGCCACCGAAAGTGCTTTCGGCTGTCATCCGCTTGACGCGAAATGATGTTGAACAACTGGATTGTGATGAAAAACTTTTTTGTCAGGTGGTGAAAGCTGGATTCAATCAACGTAGAAAGACGCTGCGAAATGCACTCTCTGCACTCATCAATAGGGAGACTTTAAAAGATGAACCCATGCTTGAGCTTCGTGCCGAGCGTTTGAGTGTGGCCGATTTTGTGAAGCTCACCAATTTAATTAGTGCATCTAAATGAAGAACAGAAAAAAAATACTGATTGTAGATGATTTGCACTCTTCGTTTAAAGAACGAGCTGAAAAGATGGGATACCAATGTGATGACGAGCCATTTTTTACCAAGGAGCAGACTTTAGCAGTGATTGCAAATTATGATGGTCTAGCCATACGAACCAAATTTCGGGTGGATCAACCATTCATAGATGCTGCGATTAAACTAACATTTATTGCTCGTGCGGGAGCTGGTATGGATAATATCGACGAAGGATACGCACAATCAAAAAAAATTGTTTGTATCCATGCACCAGAGGGTAATCGAGATGCTGTTGCTGAACATGCGATTGGAATGCTGTTGTCGTTGATGAATAACTTGAGAAGAGCTGATCATGAGGTTCGTCATGGTATCTGGAATCGGGAAGGGAATCGCGGTTGGGAGCTGCAAGGCAAGACCGTAGCCATTATCGGTTATGGAAATACAGGTCAAAGCTTTGCTCGAAAATTGTCGGGATTTGATGTCGAAGTGATTGCTTACGATAAATATCAAACGGGGTTTAGTTCAGCCTATGCAAAGGAGGTAAGTATGGAGCAGGTTGTAAAACACGCAGATATTTTAAGTTTCCACATTCCGCTAACACGAGAAACGCGACAATTGGTGAACGATGAATATTTGTTTCATTTTAAAAAGCCCATTTTTTTGTTGAACACAGCGCGCGGAGAAATCGTCAATACGCAATCCATACTGAAAGCGATTAAAGGTGGAAAAATTTTAGGTGCGGGTTTGGATGTTTTAGAAGTGGAAGGTTTCCCTGCGTTATCTAAAATGGATTGGTATGAGGACCTGGTGCAAAGTGAACGGGTATTGCTAAGTCCACACGTAGCAGGTTGGACTTTTGAATCGTATCGAAAAATTTCTGAAGTGCTGGCCGAAAAATTAGAAAAAATGAGTGTACACTTGCTGGAGTAAACAAAGTCTCTGATAGATCATCTTTCGGAGCATGTCTAAATTTTATTATTTCGTACCGAAAACGATTTATCGCCTATGCAACATTACCACAAATGGCTCAAATACTGGAAAAATAGTTTAGCCGACGCTCAGCGACTTCCAGCAAATGTCGAACAAGCAAATCCTTTGGTTATCCCCTTTGAGGGACTCTTGTATTTGATGGCTGGTGTTATTCCTGCTCCCATCGTTAAGCCATTTTTTGCAAGCGAAGAGCAAAAACTGAATAAAGCAAGAGGTATTACCAAGCTATCAGACCGAAGGTGGAAGAGTATTGATCGTTTAGATATTTACATTGCTTTGTTTACACTCAATCCAAAACCTGAGTATTTACAATTTGCAAAGGGTAAAAAACCAATTTATCCTTTTTGGGTTCCTGCAGTTCTTAGCCGTGACGGTAAGTTAGAAGTTCATGAAAATTTCTTTCCGTTTGTGCCACGGGATTTTTTGGATCCAGTGACTGATGGTCTCCATGACTTTATATTTAGTTCAGTGGACCAGATAGATAAGGCTGCTGCTTGTCGATTGGCCCAATTTGTTGATTGGCAAACATATTGTGAATATGTCATTTCTGTTTTTTTTCTCATCACAGGGATGACTTTAAGTAGTTATCAAGAAGAAGATTTTTTCATCAAAACAGAATTAACTATTGTAGTCCAAGAAGAAAAAGTAGGTTCTTCAGCGGCTATTATTGCCTTGTACGAACATTTACTTAATAGCCCTAATATACCCCCCTTATTAAAGTGCTTAATATCGCTGGATGCACCAAAGCTAAATTTACCAATGGAGGTAGGTCGCTATCTCGACTTTCATACGCAACATATGAGACAAATGGGAAGCGCGTTCTCCCTGTCTATATCACAACGAAAAAGCCTTTATAGTTTTTTAGATAGTCCAGATAATACCGTGCTTGCAGTAAATGGGCCGCCTGGAACTGGAAAAACAACCTTGCTTCAAAGTGTGGTAGCCAATGCGGTAGTTCGAGCTGCCATTGAGGGCAAAGAGGCACCTATTATTCTTGCTTGCTCTGCCAATAACCAAGCCGTAACCAATATTAATGAAAGTTTTTCGAAAACAAGTAGTAACCTAAAGGCGTTGGAAGGACATTGGTTGCCAAATTTTAATGGATATGCCACCTATTTGCCCGCATCAGGAAAATCGGAAGAGGAGTTAAAATCAATTAACTACCGAAAGTTGGATGGGGGAGGAACTTTCGAGGTTTTGGAAAAACCAAAATATCTCTCGGAAGCCAAAGATTATTTTTTAAACAAAGCGAATCTCTATTTAAGGAAGAATTATTTAAGTGTTGATGAGGCAACAAATGGGTTACAGAAACAGATCAAGGCTATCGAAAAAGAGTTAGAGC
>CAIOLR010000257.1 GCA_903859135.1 uncultured bacterium
CGATTTTGTCTTTGTTAGCATGATGAAAAATACCAGTTTTTGTTATAAATACATCCATTTATTGCATAATTTTATACACATATTTTAATGTAAATTGTTAATAATGTGATACTTGATTCCTTTTTGAGGACCGACTACTTATATTCCTTCAGCAGATGTCAGGGTTAAAAAGGTTATCATCACCTTATCCTTAACAGATAATTGTAACCGAGAATTTTTTGGAAGTCTGAGTGTTATTTTAAAAGAGGTTTCAGTAAGCAAATTGGTCTCATCTAATGGAGATGGGCTTGGCTATGACTTTCTAGAAATTAAGAATATAGAATATTATCCCGACAACGAAATAGACATCTATAATCGTTGGGGGAATGTAGTATATCATGCAAAAGGCTACGATAACAATACGGTTAAGTTTGTTGGACTCAATTCAAAAGGCAAAGAGGTTACAGACGGAGTTTATTATTATGCTCTCAAAATAGTGGATGATTTGAATCCTCAAACTATTCAGGGCTACTTCATATTAAAACGATAAGCCATTGAAACAGCTTACTAAAAAGTATAATATTCATTATGGTACTTATCAAATATTAACCATGAAATACCTCTTACTCTTCTTATTGAACCTGATTTTTGTTTCTTCAATAGCTCAACAACGGGCTATGTTGACACAATCGATGTTCAATGGCTTAACGATTAATCCAGCTTATTCAGCTATTCCGAATGACTTTATTATCACTGCCATTGGCAGACAACAGTGGTCTGGTTTTGATGGAGGACCAAATACACAATATTTAGCGCTACATACCCCCATAAATCAATCTAACACTTCGGTAGGATTAACGCTGATGCGCGATCACATTGGCGAAGTGATTACCGAAACAGGTTCCTATTTGTCATTTGCTCAGCGAGTAAAAATTCATGATAAAACCTATCTGGCAGCAGGCATGACTGCTGGGGTCAGCAAATACGCAGCTGATTATAATCAGTTATGGGATCTTATCTCGAGCTCCGATCCCACATTCCAAAACGAAAGCGTTTTACGTGCAGATTTTGGGTTTGGTATTATGTTATTTTCGGATAATTTTTATGCTGGTCTTTCATCTCCTTTTTTACTATCTACGAATATAAGCTCAAAATACTCCAATAATAACAAAGCTCATTATATGTTACAAGGAGGCTACTTAAGGCCTATGGGTGATTATTTTAAGCTTAAAGGAAATGTTTTGTTTAAATATGTTGATGGAGCCCCTTTGCAAATGGACTTGAGCACCAATCTTCTGGTTTATGAAACCGTATGGGTGGGTGGTGTTTGGCGATCATTTGATTCGTTTGATGGTATTTTGCAGTTATACTTATCTCGTTCATTACAGGTTGGTTATTCTTATGATTTCACTACAACAAACCTAAGACCAGCACAAAAAGGATCACATGAGCTTATGATAAAATTCACTTTTCCTAATTACAGGGATCCACATCCTTGTTATTTTTTTTAGACTTAGAAACATTTATGGTACCTGAATATTCACAGATACGTGTCCTTGAAACTCCATCAATTCGTATTAAAGCACGTTCGGCAGCGAGGTTCATAGCTTTTTTTTTCGCCCAGAAGTATAGTTGATTCGTTGGATGTGGTACGATAGGAATACGTTGCTGGTCCGCCACATTGCACACAAACCGCGTGAACCTTCGTAACAAGTTCTGCAATGGCCATGATTGCAGGCATCGGGCCAAATGGCTTTCCTTGAAAATCCATATCCAACCCTGCAACGATCACTCGGATTCCCTTATTAGCCAATTGTTCACAAACATGAGGTAATTCAGGATCAAAAAACTGGGCTTCATCAATTCCTACTACTTCGGTATCTGTCCCCAGTAATAAGATGGATGTCGAATGATCCACTGGAGTCGATTGAATCGAGTTTTGGTTATGTGAGACGATGGCACTTTCATGATAACGAGCATCTAGCTTCGGCTTAAATATCTCTACATGGAGCTTCGCTATTTGGGCCCTTCTTAAACGTCGTATCAATTCTTCTGTTTTACCCGAAAACATCGATCCACAAACAACTTCGATACTGCCAGTTAATTCTTTTCTGCGTTTAAAATTATGCTCGCTGAATAACATGCTTATGTGGGAATGATTTTTTAGATGATAGGCAAAAAAAAGCCCTCTCCTTTGGAGAGGGTTGAGTAATGCTTATTTCTTTTTTACTGAAACAGCTTTTGCATTTTGCTGACGCATATAATCGTCCATACGTTTTTGAAAGCCCGATTTTTTCTTTTCAACAGTGGGTTTCTTTTTATGCTCTTGTATTTGCGCGTGTATTTTGGCGTCATCTACAAACAAACGGATGATGTATTGCTGTAAGAATGTAATCATGTTTGCCAAAAAGTAATAATAGTTTAAGCCAGAAGGATAACTGTTTAAAACTCCAAAGAAAATAATAGGAGATATATACCCAATGTATTTCATCTGCCCAGTTGCACCCGACACTTGGTTGTTGAAATAGGTATAAATCAATGTCGAAATAGTCATCAGAATACACATTAAACTGATGTGTGCTCCCAGAAAAGGAATTGTAAAACCAAAACTAAAGAAGGCATCGTAGGTGGATAAATCCTTCATCCATAAGAAACTCTCTTGACGTAATTCAAATAAATTGGGGAAGAAAAAGAAGAATGCCATAATAATGGGCAACTGCAATAGCATTGGCAAACAGCCACCCAATGGGTTCACGCCTGCTTTTTTATACAATTTCAAATATTCTTGCTGTAGCAGTGTTGGATTATCTTCGCCAACTTTGGTTTTGATCTCATCCATTTCGGGCTTCAGTACGCGCATTTTGGCCATCGAAAGGTACGATTTGTAGGTAAGTGGGAATAGTACCACTTTCAGTATAATCGTCAGTGCTAAAATGATTAAACCATAATTCCAGTTAAATCCTTCGAGGAAGTTGAAGATAGGAAGTACGGCATAACGGTTGATATATTTCAGCGGCCAGTAGCCCATGTCAACTTGTTTTTCGATCCCGTAGCCCTGATCTTTCAATGTTTTGAATTTATTCGGACCAAAATAGAATTCCATCGGGTAGGAGTTGATCTCGTCCTTTGAAAAAGGAATCTGCATGTTCGCCGAAAAAGATTTGACTATTTGCGGATCTGCTGAAGTATTGACAGTCAGTGTACCTTTTGTGAAACCATTTTTGGCTATCAGTACATTCGAGAAAAAGTGTTGTTTAAAAGAGATCCACTGAACTTTCTCTTCGAAATCTTTTTTATCGTCTTTGCTGACACTCAAATAATCCACCTCTTTATCACCATGCTTGTAGTAGGCCGATGAATAGCGTTGTTCGCTTTGAATATCTTTTTCTTTTTGTTTTAAAGCAGCTTCCCAGTTCAGGGTTAATGAATTAGTTGGACTAATTACATCCTGCATTCCTTTGGTTATGATCGTGAAGCCTACTTTATAGCTCTCACCTTTTAACGAGTAGATATAGTCGATGTATTGATCTTTGGAATAACTCAGACGCATGGTTACCGAGCTCGAATCTGCTTTGCTAACCGTTATTTGAGATGATGATGAACCAAAGTAGAGGTCGTTGGTATGGATGGGCTTGCCTAATGCATTAAAATCTAAACCAAATTTATTGGCATCACCCTCAAACATGATGAGGGGCTTTTGATCAAATGTTTTGTAGTTTTTTAGTTCTACCGATTCAATCCGACCACCTTTCGGACTGATATTTAGCTTGATGACCTCATTTTCTAAAATGACAGGCTGATTCGTTCCTGCGTTTGCATTTCCGAATGGCCCATTGGAAATGGTTGAGTCGATTCGCGTTTTGGATAGAATTTGAGTACTTGGTGAGGCTACTGATTTCGTGATTGAATCCGTTTTAGATCGAGCAATAGAGTCTTGAACAATTTTTTCTCTTTTTAACTCAGTTTCGGAAGGTTTTAGTAAAAATGTAGAGCCTACAAGGATAACTAAGATCAACAAGAGGCCAGTAAAGGTATTTCTATCCATTATTTTAATTTCAGATTTGCTATTTTTACTTCTTTGTTTTCATAGTTTAAACAGGCGGCGACAAAGTTAACAAAAAGTGGATGAGGATTATCTACCGTTGATTTTAATTCGGGATGAAACTGTACACCCACAAAAAAGGGGTGGTTTTTAAGTTCCACAACCTCCACCAGGTTATTGTCTGGATTGATGCCAGAAGGGATCATACCCGAATTTTCGTATAAAGCCAAGTAGCTGTTGTTGAATTCGTAACGGTGACGATGACGCTCAGTGATGTGGGTTTTGCCGTAAATAGCAGCAGCTTTTGTGCCTTTTCTGAGGTCACATGCATACGAGCCTAATCGCATGGTACCACCCTTATTCACCACCTTTTTTTGTTCCTCCATCATCGAAATGACGGGATTTTCGCTGTTTTCATCCATCTCGATACTATGAGCATCGTTTAATCCCAACACATTCCGGCCGTATTCAATCACTGCACACTGCATGCCCAAGCAAATTCCAAAAAATGGAATATTATGTTCTCTCACGTATCTAATTGCCTCTATCTTGCCATCTATACCCCGGCTTCCAAATCCAGGCGCTACTAGAACGCCATGTAAATTTTTGAACTTTTCAGCCACATTAGATGAAGTAATGCTTTCAGAGTGGATGCTTTTTACGTGTACTTTACACTCGTTTTTTGCACCTGCGTGGATAAAAGATTCGATGATTGATTTGTATGCGTCAGGTAATTCGACATACTTACCCACCAAGCCAACTGTGATTTCAGATGTTGGATTTTTAAGCCGACCTAAAAAATCCTTCCAACTTTCCAAGTGAGGTTCCAATTTATGGGGTAGTCTTAGTTTGGTGAGAACAGTCTTGTCGAGTTGCTCCTTCAACATGAGTAGGGGAACGTCGTAGATCGTAGATGCATCAATCGACTCAACCACCGCATTGATGTTGACATTACAGAAAAGAGCAATTTTTTTACGGATTTCTTGTGACAGATGGTGTTCCGTACGGCAAACCAAAATGTCGGGCTGGATGCCATATTCCAAAAGCATTTTTACGGAATGCTGGGTTGGTTTCGTCTTTAATTCGCCAGCTGCCGCCAAAAAAGGGACCAATGTCAAATGAATAACCAACGAACTAGCTCCCAGTTCCCAACGTAGTTGTCGAACAGCTTCGATATAAGGCAAGGATTCAATATCGCCTACTGTTCCACCCAACTCGGTAATGATGATGTCAAACAACCCATCCTGACCAAGAATCTGCATATTGCGTTTGATTTCGTCGGTGATGTGCGGAACAACTTGTACCGTTTTTCCTAAATAGGCACCTTGTCGTTCTTTATTGATTACATTTTGGTAAATGCGCCCCGTGGTAATATTGTTGGCTTGTGAGGTCGGAACATTTAAAAAACGCTCGTAATGTCCGAGGTCAAGATCGGTTTCTGCACCATCTTCGGTTACGTAGCATTCGCCATGTTCGTAAGGGTTGAGTGTACCAGGATCGATATTAATGTATGGATCAAACTTTTGAATGGTTACTCGGTAGCCTCTCGCCTGAAGAAGTTTAGCAAGAGAAGCAGAGATAATACCTTTTCCCAAAGACGACGTAACGCCTCCTGTAACAAAAATGTATTTGGTCATGATATTTGAAGGATTTTTTTACGGATCTAGAACCTGAAACGAGGCTGATAGAACAGCGGTTCGTATGGGGCTCAAAAGTACGGTTTTTTTTTGATTTTTATTTTTTGGAAATGCTGAGGTGCATGCGTGAGGATGCACCCAAAGTAGGATCGGAAAAATTTTTGTTTTCATGTGCAATTAATTTGTGATAAATTATTATAATTATTGTTTTTGTTAAATAAAAAAGAATACAATAATTAATAAAATTAATTTATGTTTGTGATTAAAAAATAGGAGCGAGTGCATTTAATGATGTAATAGAGAGATGGATTTTGCGGCTATTGGCGGGGGATTTTGAGAGTTCAGTTTGTGGAAGGAGTTCAGACTACTTTATTGTTAGTTCGGAAATCAATCAGGAAAATATCTATTATTTAATATACAACCATAAACAAAATGAAAACTCAAAAAGTATTATTGGAGCTAGAGCTCCCAGCCGACAATTTGAAAGCATTGAGCCCAATTATGAAAGATGGCAAA
>CAIOLR010000258.1 GCA_903859135.1 uncultured bacterium
ACCAATTCTCTTAAAAAGATTTCATGATCACTGTATAAAAACTTCTTAATGATCGGAAAGATATTTTCCGTGTGAATCGAAATAGTTCCTTTTTCTTGCATGGTATAAAAATCTTTTAGATTAAATCCTAAAGAGGATGATGATCAAGAGGCGTTCCAAAGTGAAATATATGTCACTTTGACAGCCTCACCCAAACCCTCTCCAAAAGAGTGAGCTTAAAAAATCTCATTAATCATACAAATCACATAAATCATAGTTCTACTTTTGCTCACATGAGTATTATTTATCAAAAAGTAGCTTTACAAAATGTCCATTTTTTCGCCTATCATGGCTTTTACCCCATTGAACAAGTTTTAGGAAGTGAGTTTATTCTAGATATCGAAACAGAATTTGAAGTATTTAACAATGGGAGTGATGATTTAGCACAAACAGTAAACTATGAGCGTTTGTATGAGATTGCATCCGTAGAAATGAAAAACACCCGTAAGCTCATCGAAGCCGTTGCCCATGCCATTTTAGAACAAATACGCCATGATTTTTTAGCTGTTAAAAGGATTCGGGTAGTGATCCGTAAAATGCACCCCCCTGTAAAAGGCGAAGTAGGAAACTCTTTAGTTGAACTAAAATTTAACAGGTAAACATGCACTACAATCGAATTACGGCACCGCTTTTAAATGAAATAAAAAATATTGTCGGTGCTGATCAGGTATTAACGACACATGAACAACTGGAAAAATATGCACATGATGAGACAGAGGATTTGCATTTTTATCCTGAAGTGGTGGTCAAGCCGATTGATACGCTACAAATTTCACACTTATTAAAACTATGTAATACACATACGATACCCGTAACGCCACGAGGTGGGGGGACTGGTTTGAGTGGTGGTGCATTGCCCATACATGGTGGCTTACTTATTTCAATGGAGAAGTTTGACAAGATCTTAGAAATTGACGAACGAAATTTACAAGCCACCTTACAGCCCGGCGTTATCACAGAAGTATTTATAAATGCAGTAGCAGAAAAAGGCCTACTCTACCCTGTTGATCCATCAAGCAAGGGAAGTTGTTTGATGGGCGGCAATATGGCACACGGAAGCGGTGGCCCTCGAGTGGTGAAATATGGAACTATTCGTGAATATGCCCTCAACTTTGAGGTGGTGTTACCTAGCGGCGATATCATTTGGACAGGTGCTAATACACTCAAATATGCGTCGGGGTATAATCTCACTCAGTTATTCATCGGCTCAGAAGGTACTTTAGGAATTATCACCAAAATTGTTGTAAAACTAATTCCTAAACCAATGAAAGATATCCTCATGCTAGCCTCCTTTTCCAATAATGAACAAGCCTGCGAAGCAGTATCCGCTATTTTCAGCGTAGGACTCACTCCATCAGCGGTTGAATTTATGGAACGGAAAGGCGTGGAATGGGTGATTGAACATGATCGTATTTCATTTGATTTGAAAGCTGAAGCAGAAGCCTTTCTTTTGATTGAACTCGACGGTACGGATATGGATGTACTGCTTAGCGAAAGTGAAAAAATCAACAAAATTTTAGAAATAAATGGCTGCTCGGAGGTCCTTTTTGCTGATACAGCCACTCAAAAAGAAGAGTTGTGGAGAATACGCCGTACCATGGCTGTTTCTGTTAAAGCAAATTCCATCTATAAAGAAGAAGATACGGTAGTGCCTCGCGCAGAACTCCCGCAATTAATTCGTGGAATAAAGGAAATCGGTGATCAATATGGTTTCCAATCCATCTGCTATGGCCATGCTGGCGATGGAAATTTGCACGTCAATATTATCAAAGGGACAATGAGTGATTCTGATTGGAACACCAAATTAAAAGACGGCATAATCAAATTATTTCAACTAACGGTTGCCCTCGGCGGCACGCTATCAGGCGAACATGGTATCGGATTTGTGCAAAAGGAGTATATGCCCATTAAGTATTCAAATGTGCACCTTGAGTTGATGCGTGGAATAAAGCGCACTTTCGATCCTAATGGAATATTAAATCCCGAGAAAATATTTTAAACAATGATATACGAAATATCTTATCATACATGGACGAAATACCAGAATATCATCTTCATAGAGACGATCTTTCAAAGCTTCACTTTGAAATAAATGAAACAGAGCCCTATTGTGATAAAAATACATTGCATTGTTTCAAACCTCATCGGCACAGCTTTTATCAAATAATTTGGTTTAAAGAAGAAGGTAGGCACTATATAGATTACGAGATTTTAAATCATCCAAGGAATAGTATTGTTTTGATAAATAAAAACCAGGTTCATCACTTTTGTCCAGATTCTAAAAACGAAGGTGTAATTTTTCACTTCAATGACATCTTTCTTACTCAATATGATTTCAAATTTTCATATACCTTATTTAGTGGCATTGGGAGTAATTTCTTTAGTTTGAATACCAACCAAATTGATAGAATAGACACCTTACTAACAATTATTCAACAAGAATTAGCAGAGAAAAAAACATATTTTCAAATCCAGTTATTCTTAATTTTTCACTCATTCATTCTACTTTTAGAACAACTTAAGAATAAATCTAAATCAGGGAGTAAACACATTAATGATCCCCTATTTTACATAGCGGTTAAGTTTAAGGCAGAAATAGGACTTCATTTATCAGAGTCAAAATCTTTAACATTTTATTTTGATAAATTAAATGTTAATTCTAAAAAACTAACCTTAGCATCCAAAAAATATCTGAATGACACCCCCAATAATATAATTCGTAAAGAAAAACTGATTGAATCTAAACGTTTATTACTTAACTCAGATTTAAGTATTCAACAAATAGCATATTCATTAGGTTATGACCAACCCACCTACTTTACTAAAATTTTTAAAAGTCATTTCAATACAACACCAAAAGAATTCAGAGAAAGCGTTTTTTAATTTACCAGAATATTGCTTAATAATGCCATTTTAATGAAAATTAAATATTCAACTTTGTCATACACAAACTGATTTAAACTAAAATATTATGACAAAGCAAGCATTATTGATAGGGGGAACAACTGGAATGGGTAAAGCTACTGCAGAGCTACTCCTAAAAGATGGGATTGAGGTAATCATCGTTGGCAGAAACGATCTCAATCTTTCAGAGGTCGAAAACGAGCTTTCCACATTTGGGAAAGTAACTATAGTGAATTTGGACTTATTGAAGATGGATGATGTTTATACATTCGCCACCAACCTCCATAAGCAGTTTCCCCGTATTACCTATTTATTAAATGCAGCAGGCTATTTTAGTCCAAAGTCTTTTTTAGAACACACCCCAGCTGATTATGACATTTATCATAGTTTCAATAAGGCTTTCTTCTTTATAACTCAGTCTGTTGCCGAAATTATGTCCAAAAACGGTTCAGGTTCCATTGTTAACATTGGTTCCATGTGGGCAAAACAATCCATTAAAGCCACCCCATCATCCGCTTACTCCATGGCAAAGGCTGGACTTCACAGTCTGACACAACATTTGGCCATGGAATTAGCAGAACACAACATACGAGTTAATGCAGTATCTCCTGCAGTGATTGTAACTCCTATCTATAGATCTTTTATCGACAAAGAAAAAATCGAAGAAACACTTCAAGGCTTTAATAATTTTCACCCAATTGGAAGAGTTGGTCGTCCAGTGGACATAGCAAATACCATCCACTTCTTATTAACCGATAAATCATCTTGGGTAACCGGGGCTATTTGGGATGTTGATGGTGGTGTTATGGCTGGTAGAAACTAATCAGGTTTCAGCATATTAACCTACCATTAAATAGGTGTAAAATGGCAGTGTATTCAAATTATGCATTTGAATACACTGCCATTTTTTTACTAAGTGAGCTCTTGTGCAATCTCAATTTGGTTTGTGTACCTCGCTGAATTCAAGTACCTTTGCACCTTCAAACCTTAAAAAAAATCAGGATGGACATCACGTCAATAGTTTCAATCATTTTTTGTGGATTTATATTGATTGCACTCTTGTTATCTTTTGTAAC
>CAIOLR010000259.1 GCA_903859135.1 uncultured bacterium
AAAAATATAGAGGAAAGTATTGATAATTTAATGGGGGTTAACCAGTTGTTTAGGGCTGTATCTGCACCAATAAATAGTGTGAGTAAGTCACATAAAAATCTGGATATAAGTCAAAAAGACGATATAAAGCCATTTAATATTAAATTACCAAAGCATGTACATAAACACATGAAAAATTTGGCTACGGATACAGATAGAAGCATTAATGACCTCCTAGTAGAGGCTATAATGAATTACTACAAAATAAAAAATATTTAGATATTTTAATATTAAAATATTATTTTTTCAGATAAAAAACATCCGTAATAATATATCATCTGTATAAAAATAAAAGCGTTGATCAATAATATATTCAAATTATTGATTATCTTGCTATTACGTAAATGTTATTAATCATAATAGGTATCTTTTACGATAGCATAAAGGATCGATAATCTAGATTGATTGTTATTAAGAATAATATTACATTTGTCATGTGTGGTTGAATGTTATAATCGTTATTTGTCAGAAAATCAGCTTGATGGATATTCTATATGAATAATAGTGATAATATGAGTAAGATAATACTGACTATTTATCAATAAAGAGAAGGTTTTTATAAATTAAAAACACCTGTTATGAGAAAAAGTATCATCGTATTTATCGTGTCCATTCCATTATTTTTTTATATGGCAGCTAAGGCACAGCAGCAACCACTTTATTCACAATATGTGTTTAACGGTGTAGTTCTTAATCCAGCGCACATGTCAATGGAAAGTGAATATAGTAATGTTACCTTGATGAATAGGCAGCAGTGGGTTGGAATACCAGGAGCACCAAAGACAACAACATTGAGTTTTAGTACACCAATTAATGCAACTAAAACAAGTATTGGCTTATTAGCTGTTCAAGATCAAGCAGGTGTGAACACCCAGACTGCAGTTGATCTACTATTGTCACAGAGTATCAATTTGGCAGAAAATGCCTATCTAGCTGTTGGAGCGTCTATTGGATTACATGTTCTTAGAGAAGAAGATTTAAAGCTTAATGCATCGAATGATCCTCTTTTTAACAAAAATATTACTACAACGAGTGGTGCTGTAGGATTCGGTTTGACTTTTTTTACCGATCGTTTCTTTATTGGAGTATCTGCTCCTTCTTTCAGGCAGTTGACACTAAAAAATAGTGCCTATGACGTGGTAGGAGTTTCTCATTACTATCTTAGCTCAGGATATCTGTTTGACCTTACCCCTATGTTGAAATTTAAACCGACGGTTCTTATCAAGAAAGCAGGTGAAGGATCTATACAAGGAGAGGCAACGGCAAATTTTTTACTTAATAATGTTATTTGGATAGGAGCAGGATGGAGACAATCAGAGTCTATTGTTGGAATAACTCAGTTTCAGTTAACAAATAGTATAAAATTGAGCTATTCGTATGATTATATTACACAAAAAGAACTTCAAACCATTCAACAAGGGTCTCATGAGATATCATTGAGTTTTAGATTTGGTAGTAAAGGCCGTATTGTTTCACCTTCTTATTTTTAAAAATAAATGAAAAGAAGTCTATCGATAATATTCATTTTGGTCTCGTGCCACATTATTTCATCCTACGAGTGTCATGCTCAGTCGAATAAAAAGGATTTAGGTCGAGATTATGAACGCGCTGAACACTGGGTACATGTTCAAGAGTACGAAAAAGCAAAACGTACTTTGGAACGAACGATAACCGATCAGAGTGCCAGTCCAGAAAAAGTATTTTATTCTAAGTTATTACTAGCCCAGATTTATAGCGAAGGTCGAGAACTTGGTAAGTCGTTAGAACTATACAATGGTGTATCTGGAGACAAGGACTACGATATGCCAGCCGATCATGTGTGTAGGTATCTGGACTTACTACGTCGTAGTGGTTTTATATCAAAAGCGATAGAGATTGCTAAGAGTTATCACTCTGATCTCAGCTTAAATGACAGATTTGTAAATATTGAATCTGCTTTGAATTCGTACTATCAGTATTATCAGAATCAAAAATCAGGAAAATATATTGAGGTGTCACCT
>CAIOLR010000260.1 GCA_903859135.1 uncultured bacterium
ATCACCAAAATTCCAACTAAACCATTGACCGTCAAAATATTGGAAGAAGAATTATGCGCCCTGGGAGTTGTGATTCCAGGAGCGGAGACGGGGGCTACCGCGTAGCGGTTTTGTTCAACGTGAGCATCTACGCCGTTCCGACGTTTAGGAGGAATGGGCGTAGATGCATTGATGGCAGAATTTAAATGCGGCATAGCGCCAAAACCCCAAAATATGGCTTTACTGTATCTGTGCTATTTTTGGCCATAATCAGGTGGATTCCAGAGGAGATTCCGATGGAAAAATGATCTGATATATTTCTTGTTAAAGATATTCGGCTTGTTATACCATAATAAAGGTATCGTGCTGATATTCTAAATATTATCCATGTTTTAATCGGTACCCCGAAATAGTTAACGGAATCACTCAACCCTCCTCCTACTTCATTACGATTCATTAATCCCATTTGAGTTCCAAGTCCCCATTCAAAATTCCATTTGTTTTTTAATGAGTGACTTCTTATTATTTCCAGAGTTCCATAATTAGTTACATAAGCACCATCGCGTGGTTCATAATGCTTTATACCTACGCCTTCTAGTAGTTCATACAAAGATTGATCTGGGATACCTCCTTCACGCCAGTTATTAGGTGTGAATATGCTTGCATCAGTAGTTTTGTCAACAATTGGTACGCCATTAACAGTCCCGGGTGCTACTTGATCAGAAAGCTCATAGGTTAACTTATTAACTCCATAGGTTATCAGGATTTTATATTTGCTAGCACCCAAGTGGCGCCCAATTCCGACCTGAAATCCGTCTGCTTTGCTTCCGTATAAAATTGAATAAGGTATAACCTCGCTATAAAATGAGTATTTATTAGTGTTTAAATTCTGTGCTGAAATTTGTTGCGATGAAAATATGCAAACGAGTGCGATTAGTATTTTGTATGTTTTTTGCATGATGGAAGATTTAACGAAAAAGGCAGGAGTACTTGCTTGTACTCCTGCCGAAAGAAAATTGTTTAATCAGTTCTGGAAATTTTCTCTAAAATACATTCCATCGTTTCCACCTGTGTACACCTTGTATGATGTACCCTCTCCAATTGCTGTGTCACAATAATCAATAATCACTTCTCCAGCAAGTTTGTCCCCTTTCTTCTTTTTGATTGTATAAGAAATGGGGACTCCGATACCCCAAACTTTATCTACTGTATAACTTGGAGTTATGCCAAAAGACCAGCCACCTTCTGCATCTTTATCTCGATCTCGTTCTACGAATCCTACTTTCCAAACATCAGTATCTAAGCCTCCCCATTTTCTGATTTGTTGATTAATATTATCAACACTTCCCCAGTCAGGTCCATTCATTAATGACCAGTTTTTGTCTACTTGAGTAGTAATGGCATCTACTGTAAGTGTTGCGTTTGCGGGATTTACAGTGCCAAAAACATAGGTTATGAATAGTTCCACATTTGGTAAATGAAACCCACTTTCGATAACTTTTACCGCATCTTTGTTTGAGAAGCGAATCTTGTAGAGTTGATCTTTTTTGTTGGCAGGTCTATCACACTCGCCTTCAGGGTTTCCACCTCTATAAGTAACCGGGCCTACATAGATTGGACCGAGGTCCTTTCTTTCCGCATTCATTAGCGTTGCCTCTTCATAGTATTTCACATTTCCATTGACCTGAGATGGGCTAAATGTGCTTAGTGATGTAGGTATTACTTTCCCCTTTACAGTCAAATTTTCGCCATCTCGAATGGCATCATGCGCTTCATCTATTTTGATGACAGCATACCGAATAGACTCATTAAACGTGGAAGAAATTTGAACGTAATTACCATTGGCATCGTATGCAGGGAGAGTACTGACCTCTTCTGGATCAGTTTCTTCATCTAATACTACATAATACTGAATACTGTTTAAGTGTTGCTGGAATGTTTCATTTGTTTGAAAAGCGAAAGAGGGGTAAGCAATTTCCATTAGAGGATTTTGCGCAATTAGAGATTCGATGGCTGTAGGAGTTCGTTGGCCAACATCATGTTCTACAAGGTCAACGATTAAAAACTCTTGGTCATTTGTTTTCGCATTTAATTCTATTTGTCTTTGTCTTAAAGACCCTTCGGATTTTTGATCCTCTATTAAGAGCTTGGCAAAGGAATGGAGGTTTTGTCTGGTAATCTCTTCCCTTGTCTGAGATGGAAAATTTTGGTCATTCTTATTACACGCCCAATAGGTGAGCATTGCAATGGCCAAGATCGGAAAAACAAAAAATTTTTTCATCGAAAAGTGTGATTTGAAAAAAGTGAATAATTGGTGTCCTATTTGATTCATTTAGACTTGCAGCCTGTTTTTTGGGGTGGTTTTGGCATTTTCCACCAGTGGTTCGAAATCATGTTCATCTTAATCAAGTCGGCAATTATTTCTACCCGAAAAGCGGTGACTTGTACCGTTGATATTTATTTACCTTGATTTCTGCCATCGTGTAGTAATACATCCGCCACCAAGCCCCCGAACCACCTCTACCCTAATCAGGATGTCAGGGGGTTTGGTTGCGGATGTATTGGTGTTGAACGAAGCCGCAGCTTTGGAACGAATGGCAGGAAATCTATGGGAATTTCAT
>CAIOLR010000261.1 GCA_903859135.1 uncultured bacterium
ATTTTGTCTTTGTTAGCATGATGAAAAATACCAGTTTTTGTTATAAATACATCCATTTATTGCATAATTTTATACACATATTTTAATGTAAATTGTTAATAATGTGATACTTGATTCCTTTTTGAGGACCGACTAAATAGGTATAACAACTCTAAATCAAACAATACGCACACCATGAGACATCGCTTAACGCTATCCATTTTTACAGCAATTCTATTACTAACATTGCCTACTGCAGCTAATACTAAAAGATTTGTTATTCAGCAACAAGTAACACAAATCGGTCAGATCAATACCCTAAGCGAAACATCGAAATCATTCGCTGATTCTGGATTAGTGAAAATTAAAGCTACGATTGAAAAACATATCAGGGCTGCGGAGGGGCGTGAGCGTTTCATTCAATCCAATAATAATACCGAAGGTGTCATGATGGCAATTTCAATGATGGATGCTACGGCTTCAGTAATCCGAGAAGGACTTAATACTGGAAATAAGGAAACAATAGCACTTACTAAAGAATTAGAAAAAAAGGCTATTATTTCCCAAGAGGCTAGTCTGCCTGAGCTTAGAGCGATATATGGAAACTTTCTAAAAGAGAAGCTAGGAGAACACAATTTTATTGTTGCATTATCAGGTGAGAAAAGGGATGTTTTATCTTTTATCGGTCATGATTTTGCAGACAATAAGAACATCGAAATGTTCCAGGATAATCTATCCAACATGTTGCATCTAATGAGATTTAAACAAATAAAATATCGGTGGTCACTACAAGGTGACGATTACAAATGTTATACACTTGATACACCACCCGATGATAAAGTAGTATATCATCTGAAACATGGTGACAATTACAGATACTACTGATATGCTGCCCGATGATTAAGCAGTACATTGTCTTAAAACTTGTTTAAAAATCCAACGTTTTTTACAGCCAAAAATAGAAATAAGAATAAAGTAAAATAAATTTTAAACAGGCTCTTAATCCCCCGCAATTAATTCCATCGATCCTAAATCCATCCCCAACAAAACATGAATACTTGCCTAACTTTTCTCCGAGTGCAATTAAAAAAGTCATGAATGACAAATTTGATGGTGGCAAATCTTTTGATTTTGGCAGTTATGATGATAAGGTTAAATTGGGCCAAGGACTAGTTGATGAGCGTTATAAAAACTGATAAATGAAGCTAATATTTAAGTGTATTTTGTATAGTTTATCTCTTGTCTTAACAGAAACAATGATTTGCATCATTTTATTTGCAATAACACTTCCCTTTAGTCAATATCTAAAAAAAATATACGAATTAAGATTAGAGTCAATTGGGGCTTCATTGCGATTAAATGCAATAAGGCTGCTTTTTTATTATCCAATATATATAACTGTATTCATTTATTTAATGAAGCATTTAAATGTAGAAAATCGAGTAGTGCAAATAGCTTTTATCAATTGTGGCTTGTATATTTTTATTTCCCTATTATATGGGTTTATATTTATGCCAGGTACTAAAGAATTTTTCGGTGCTGATTTTTTCTATTTTTTAATAATAGCCACCTTTTCAAGTCCTTTTATCTTAAATAGGATACCTTATTGTAAAAAACTTGTAAAAGAATTGTAAACAACTAAGTGCTTATCAAGCAGTGTATTTACTCTCACCAGAGGTAAATGCACTGCCTTCTACCCCCGTAACCAAATCCACCCATCCCAATCTACACCCCCAACCTAAAACATGTTAAAATCCTTCCCCAACGAGCGGCAGCTCGATATGATGGACTGCGGTGCCGCTTGCCTGAAAATGATTGCCAAACACTTTGGTAAATACTATTCCCTGCAGTTTTTTCGAGATAAATGTGGTGTCACCAAAGAAGGTGCTTCCATGCTCGATTTGAGTTGTGCGGCCGAAAGTGTGGGTTTGCGTACCCTTTCCATCACGTGCACGATGGAGGAATTGCTGAATAGGGTGCCCTTTCCAGCGATTATTCATTGGAACAACGACCATTATATCGTGGTTTACAAAGTCTCGAAAACCATGGTGTATGCCTCCGATCCTGCCAAAGGACATGTAAGCTATACCATTGGCGAGTTTGATAAAAAATGGCGCAAAAATGAGGAAGGCAAAGGCACCTTAATGACCGTAGCGCCTCAGGCCGACTTTAAACAACGCGAAGGCAGCGAGCGACTCGAGCGCAAAAAAACGTTTGAAAACATGTTGGGCTATTTTACGCCCTATAAAAAAAGCTTCATCAATTTATTCGTGGTCATGCTGATTGTGACCGCGCTGGAAGCTTTGTTGCCCTTTATTTCCAAGGCGGTGATTGATGTGGGTATTCAAACGCAGGATCTCGATTTTATCAACATTGTACTGATAGCGAACATTGCCATCATCGTCAGCATTACCCTGTCGGATATTGTGCGCGATTGGATTATGTTGCATCTGGCATCGCGCATTAACATTGCCTTGATTTCCGACTACCTCATCAAACTGATGCGATTGCCCATCACATTCTTCGAAACCAAGATGACGGGTGATATCCTGCAGCGTGCCAATGACCACGAGCGTATTCGCAGTTTTATCATGAACAATTCAATGAGCGTGATCTTTTCGACCATCACTTTTGTGGTGTTTGGGGTGATTCTGCTCATTTATAATAAACTCGTTTTCTCTATTTTCCTGACGGGGAGTGTTTTGTATGTGCTTTGGGTGTTCGCTTTTCTTCGAGTCCGCAAAAAGCTGGATTGGGAGTATTTCGAAATCGAATCGAAAAATCAAAGCTATTGGGTCGAGACCGTGGGTAGTATTCAGGATATTAAACTAAACAACTACGAAAAATCGAAGCGTTGGAAATGGGAAGGCATCCAAGCGCGCTTGTTTAAAGTGAACTTGAAAGTGTTAAACATCAACAATTTTCAAAACTCGGGAGCCCAGTTTATCGATCAACTCAAAAACTTATTGATCACTTTCTTTTGCGCACGTGCGGTCATTGCGGGCGAGATTACTTTTGGGGTGATGATTTCTACCCAGTTTATTATTGGGATGTTGAATGGTCCAGTGGTGCAGTTTATACAGTTTATTATTGCGGGTCAGTTTGCACGGATTAGCTTTTTACGCCTCAACGAAATTCATCAACTCGAAGATGAAGACGAAAACATGGGTATGGGTAGCATCGAAATGCCGAGCAACAAGGATTTGATTTTGGATAATATCGTGTTCCAATATTCACCCAATGCATCACCCGTACTGAAAGGTGTTCGCCTAGTCATCCCCGAAGGGAAAGTAACGGCCATTGTGGGCGATAGTGGAAGTGGTAAATCGACCTTGTTGAAACTGATTTTGCGTTTGTATAAACCCTCATACGGACAACTACTAATCGGCGGGATGAATGTGAACAACATTAGTTTACGCCAATGGCGCGATCGCTGTGGTGCGGTGATGCAAGATGGGAAAATGTTTAACGACACCATTTTAAACAACATTGTACTCGACGATGAGCGTATCGACTACCAGCGACTGAAACATGCAGTAGAAACAGCGAACATCGCTTTCGAAATCGAGCAATTGCCCTTGGGCTATCAAACGATTATGGGCGAACAAGGTCGTGGTTTAAGTGGGGGACAAAAACAGCGTATCCTGATTGCGCGCGCATTGTATAAAAATCCTGATTTTTTAATTTTTGATGAAGCCACTAACTCGTTGGATACCATCAACGAACAAAAAATCGTATCGGCATTGGAAGACGTATTTCGCGATAAAACAGTGATTGTAGTGGCGCATCGCTTGAGCACCATCCGTAAAGCCGATCAAATTGTGGTGATGCGCGACGGCATGGTAGCCGAAATAGGGAACCATGAATCGCTGATGATGCAGCAGGGGCGATATTATCAATTGGTACAATCGCAGGTTGATTTATTGTCAACCGTGGAGCTTTTAACAGAACATCAAAACGCATTAAACTAATGGAAGCCATCAAGAATAGATTTCATAAAACAGAACGTACCGAGGAAATACAGGACATCATCGACCGGATGCCGACTAGCTTTGCCAAATGGATATCCATTATTGTGGGATGTTTATTTATCATCCTGTTGGTGCTTGGCTGGTTGATCCGCTATCCCGATATCGTCACAGGGCAAGTAACCATCAATGCCAATAAATCGCCCATCAAATTGGTTGCGAATAGCAATGGCAAGTTGCATTTGCTCGCTCAATCGCATCAAAATATCAAAGAAAACGACTACGTAGCGTACATTGAAAGTTCAGCCAATGTGGACGATATCAAAAAGGTAAGTGAGTTGATTCGTCATTTCAATATCAACTCAAAAAATAGCGTCGACAAGCTGATTCTTTTTCCAAAAGAGATTTCATTGGGCGAGTTGAATGTGAAGTATTTTGCCTTCATCAATGCCTTGCAACAACTGGCTAATTATCGTCAGGAAAATGTATTTGCCAAACAGCGCGAAATATTTGAACAAATACTGATTAAGCAGCGCGAAATACTACAAGCATCTAAACAAAAACTGTTTTTGAATAAAGAAAGCTCCATCCTGGTCAAAAAAAATTATACGCGCGACTCCACTTTATTAAATCAAAGGGTATTAGCACATGCTGACTTTGACAAGAGTGAAATGGGTTACCTGAACGCGAAAGACAGCTATCAAAGCATGCTGCGCGAAATCAGTCAGCATAGCCAACAGATCCAGGAAACAGAAAACAAGCTACAACAAACCAATATACAAGAGCACGAAAAACAGAAACAAATGAATTTGGACTTAGCTTCATCTTACACTGATTTGGCGGATCATTTGCAAAGTTGGGAGCAGAAATATGTTTTTAAATCGCCGATGGATGGTAAAGTTCAGTATTTAAAATTTTGGGTCGACAATCATTTTTTACAAGCTGGCGAAGCTATTTTTACCATCGTACCCAACGATGCAAAAATGATGGGACAAGTGAATTTACCTGCCTCGGGTGCAGGCAAAGTAAAAGTAGGGCAGGAGGTGATCCTTAAACTGGAAAACTATCCGTATGTCGAATACGGATCGATCAGAGGCAAAGTACTTAACATATCGCTCACCACGAATGCCATTCAAACACCCCAAGGCAGTGTTGAAAACTATTTGATCGCCGTTGATTTACCACATCAACTAAAAACCAATTACGGATCGCAATTGGATGCCAAATTTGAGATTAAAGGTCTAGCCGAAATTATTACGAAGGACAGACGACTGATCGAACGTTTGTTTGATAATCTGAAATATGCTGTGGTGAAATAGCTGAAAAAGTATCCCAATTAAACTCGCCAAGGATAGTTCATGATAAAAAAAATAATTAAACACATGAAAATCAAAAAATCCTACTAGCTTCGACGATTATTTGCTGTAGTTTCGAAATTAATTATTTTCAAAATTAAAAGAAGTTACTCGGCTTATTCGTTTAAAAAATCATCAATGTCAAACAATTAAAACAAAACTGTATCAACTAAATTCAAGAACTATGTGTACGATTTTCACTCGTTTAGTCTGTTTCATCAGTCTAATTTTACTAACAAATCAAATGACATTTGCACAAAACATAACCATATCGGGTACTGTTACAGATAAAACAACCAGTGAGCCCTTGGTTGGTGTTGCTATCACCGTGAAGGGCAAAGCTAGAGGGACCTTGTCTAATGAAAATGGAATTTTTAAGCTAACCACAACTGAAAAAACTCCCTTGACTATCGTGCTAACGTATGTAGGATATCAACCTTTGGAGCAAACGGTCAATGGTTCTACAAGCGATTTGAAAATACAGTTGGATGTACAGGCTTTATTGGGTCAAGAGGTGGTTGTTGCGGCTTCGCGTACTCCCGAAAAAATATTGGAATCCCCCGTTTCTATTGAGCGTGTAGGTGCCACCGCTGTTAGAGAGTCAGCTGCTCCATCTTTTTACGACGCTTTGGTCAATTTGAAAGGAGTTGAATCTAGTACCCAAAGTTTAACCTTCCGCTCATTGAACACTAGAGGTTTTAATGCCAATGGCAACGTTCGTTTTAATCAATTTATTGATGGGATGGATAACCAAGCCCCTGGTTTAAACTTTTCGGTAGGTAACATCGTGGGTATATCTGATCTGGATATAGAAAGTGCTGAATTATTACCCGGAGCATCTTCTGCATTGTATGGTGCTGGAGGTACGAATGGTACCTTAATCATGAACTCAAAAAGTCCATTCACGTACCCCGGTTTGAGTTTTAGCTATAAAATGGGTACAAACCATGTCGACTGCTATGAACGTAGGATATCTCCATTTGAGGATATGTCATTACGTTTTGCGAAAGCGTGGAATAATAAATTTGCCTTCAAAACCAATATCTCTTACCTAGAGGCAAACGATTGGCAAGCACAAAACTATTCGGACATGAATCGACTAGGTGGTACCCGTTCCAATGATCCTGCTTATGATGGTGTGAACGTGTATGGCGATGAACCGAATTCTTCTTTACCTCAAGTTGGTGGCCAAGTAGTTACTCGTACAGGATATAATGAGCGTGATCTAGTGGACTATGGTACTAAATCATTTAAAACATCTAATGCACTACATTATAAATTTGGTAGAGGATTTGAAGCCATTGCACAAGCCAACTGGGGTACAGGAACCTCTGTTTATACGGGTACAGCACGTTATTCTTTACGCAATTTTATAGTAGGACAATACAAACTAGAATTAAAAGGGGACAATTTTTTTGTACGAGGATATACGATCCGGGAGAACTCTGGTGACACTTTTCAGGCATCAGCATTAGCCTCATACATCAACGAAGGTTGGAAGCCCTCTAGTACTTGGATTGGTGAATACAAATCTGCTTATGATAATTACGTAAAATTTACCAGCGCTGCCGATGCTCATAATATGGCCAGAACCCGAGCTGACAATGGCCGTCCAGAACCTGGAAGTGCGCAATTTGAAACGCTTAAAAAAGGGCTTGTTACTAAGCCTATTGGAGTTAACCCGGGTGCCAAGTTCAATGATAAGTCAAATTTATACCATTATGAAGGGATGTATAATTTCACCAATATGCTCAACAATGCAGTTGAAGTTTTGGCTGGAGCATCCTATCGCAGGTTTAATTTAGATTCAGAAGGAACACTTTTCGATGATTTAAAGGGAAAGATTACGATCAATGAATACGGAGGATATGTACAAGCAGCTAAAAAAGTATTGCAAGAGAAGTTGAAGCTAACCGCATCTGCTCGTTACGATAAAAGCCAAAATTTTGATGGCCGTGTTACACCACGATTCTCTGCAGTTTATACAGTAGCTCGTAATAATAATATTCGTGCTTCTTATCAGACGGGTTTCCGTAATCCAACCAATCAGGATCAATACATCGATTTAGAGGTTAGACCTAACCAACGTTTGATTGCGAGTTTACCTGAAATGTTAGATAAATATAAGTTAAGAACAAGGCTTGCTTATACCAAGGCTAGTGTTGATCAGTTTAAGGCATCAGGTAATCCCGCTGTTTTGAAAACCTATACGTTCACTGATCTTAAGCCAGAGAGCGTACAAGCCTATGAACTAGGTTATAAAGGATTAGTCACTAATAGATTGTTAGTTGATGTCTCTGGTTATTATAATTTTTATAAAGATTTTATAAATCAAGAAACAGTTATTCAGACTGATCCGAATATTACAGTTGGTCCAGCTGGCTTAGTATCTCCTACTAATCCGCCTAGAGGGTTTGTAACTTATGTTAACAATCCAGACAAAGTAGAGTCATATGGGATAGCTTTAGGGATAGATTATAAAGTAGGTAAGTTTAATCTATCCACCAATGGGTCGTATAATGCCTTAAAAACTGCAAGTGCTATGGTAACTGAGTTTAACACTCCAAAATACCGTTTTAATGTAGGTGTAGCTAGTCGCGAAATTGCTAAGAATGTAGGTTTTAGTACAGTTTACAGATGGCAAGATCAATTTACTTGGTCGTCTACTTTTGTTACAGGCTCTGTTCCTGCTTATGGAACGTTGGATGCGCAGGTGAGCTTAAAAATTCCAGCATATAGCTCAACTATTAAGCTTGGAAGTTCAAATTTGCTGAATCAATATTACACTACATCGTATGGAAATCCTGAGGTTGGGGGTATGTACTATGTATCATTGGTGTTTGATCAGTTTATGAGATAGAAACATAATAAAAAATTAAAAGCCCCCATTCCCTGAAGAGAGAGTGGGGGCTTTTAATTTTTACATTCAGACAAGCAATAAATTCATTTACACTAAAGGATATATCAAACACACCATGGAGTTTACAGTTAGCGGAAACATAGTCGATGTAGTCAATCAGGAGATTTTTTCTGGAGAAATCATCGTTAAAAATGGGAAAATCAATCAAATACAAAGGAAAGCGGTTGATAGCGATCGATATATTATTCCAGGTTTTGTAGATGCCCATATCCATATCGAGAGCTCGATGTTGATTCCATCTGAATTTGCTCGGTTGGCGGTGGTGCATGGCACGGTGGCTACTGTTTCTGATCCACACGAAATTGCCAATGTACTGGGAGTTGATGGCGTAAAATACATGATCGAGAACGGGAAAAAAGTTCCGTTTAAATTTTATTTCGGTGCACCTTCCTGCGTTCCTGCTACTAAATTTGAAACGGCTGGTGCCGAAATAGGAGTAAATGAAATTGAAGAAATGATGCAATGGCCAGAGATTAAGTATCTGGCA
>CAIOLR010000262.1 GCA_903859135.1 uncultured bacterium
ATTTTGTCTTTGTTAGCATGATGAAAAATACCAGTTTTTGTTATAAATACATCCATTTATTGCATAATTTTATACACATATTTTAATGTAAATTGTTAATAATGTGATACTTGATTCCTTTTTGAGGACCGACTAAATAGGGAGTCGATTTTAGAACGGTATATTCGTGGGTAAGTCAATATCAAGGAGCTCCATTGAAGAAAATAAAACCACAGGTCTGGGGTGATCAAACATCAAATTATTCATCAAAAATTGTAAACTTTTTTCAGTACTAGACATTGGTAATGTGAAGGGGGCTATTTTTCCAGAGGGGATGAAGGCGTAATCACCCAATGGGATAGGTTTTGAGAAAATGAATCGATTTAGCCATATCGTTGGCTAGTAAACGGTCCTCATCATGGCTCGAGACTTTTTCACGATAGGCGGAAACAATTTTTTCTAATTCGTCTGAGGTCTTTAATGGTCGCCTGAACGTTAAAGCTTGGGCTGCTGTTAATAGTTCGATGGCCAAAATACGCTCCGTATTATTTAAAACTCGCAAACATTTGGTGGCGGCATTTGCCCCCATGCTCACATGGTCCTCTTGTCCATTACTAGATACGATTGAATCAACGGAGGCGGGTGTTGTTGATAGTTGTTTGTTTTCACTGGCGATAGATGCCGCTGTATATTGGGGAATCATCAAGCCTGAATTTAAACCCGCATTTTTAACTAAAAAATTAGGTAATCCACGTTGGCCGGATATTAACTGGAAAATCCGCCGTTCTGATATAGAACCCCATTCTGTTAAGGCAATACACAAAAAATCAAAAGCCAAAGCCAAGGGTTGCCCATGAAAATTGCCTGCTGAAATAATTTCATCCTCCTCAGGAAAAATGTTGGGATTGTCTGTCACCGAGTTGATCTCGATTTCAAAAATGGTACGTACATAGTTCAGCGTGTCTTTGCTCGCTCCATGAACTTGTGGCATACAACGAAACGAGTAGGGGTCTTGAACTTGTTTGTTTTCCCGTTTGATCAGCTCACTACTGGATAATAAATTAAATAAATAATCGGCCGTCTCCTGCTGACCTTTATGCGGACGAATGGCATGGCTGAGTGGCTTAAATGGGTCTATCCGGCAATCGAACGCATCCCCAGATAAAGCACCAATGGTGTCGGCCCAGGTCGCTAAGCGTTCTGCTTGCAACAAAATATATAGACCATAGGCTGTCATAAACTGTGTCCCATTGATGAGTGCCAGTCCTTCCTTGGCTTGCAGTTGGAGGGGTTGTAAGTCCTGTTGTGCAAGCCAAACGAATGTGTCTACTTTCGTGTCGTTCAACCAAACCTCCCCTTGGCCTATCAGAGGTAAAGCGAGGTGTGCTAAAGGTACTAGATCGCCAGAGGCTCCTAAGGAACCTTGTGTGTAAATTACGGGTAACACATGCTCATTATACATTAGAATCAAACGTTCTACCGTTTGCAAACAAACACCCGAATGGCCGTAAGACAGTGATTGGATTTTAAACAATAACATCAACTTTATAATCTCTTTCGGCACTAAATCGCCCGTGCCACAAGCATGAGAAAGTAAAACATTGTGCTGTAATTGACTGAGTTTATCGTCTGGGATAGTGACATTTTGCAAATAGCCAAACCCTGTATTAATGCCATAAATAGGATTTGAACTTTTGGTCAATTTACGCTCTAAATACGTACGACAGGTTAGAATAGCGGCTTTGGATCGATCACTTAATGCTAATGTCAGTTGCTCCTTATCAATTTTACGTAAAACAGAAAGTGACAAGGTTTCAGAGCCTATTAGGAAATCAGACATAAATGGTTAGGGTATTTAACTAACAGTATACGATGTAAGATAAATCGTATACTGCCGGGCTATGCATGACAAAATTTGTATCGGGGGGCTTAAGCGTCAATAGCTGAACTATTTTCCTTTTTTGTAGATCGGATCATTTTTTCGAGCATATCCCACATTTCGGGTGTGACCATTTCCAAGCCATTAAACTGACCAGCACCTTGTAGCCATTCGCCACCATCGATGGTGATGACGTCTCCGTTAATGTATCCCGAAAAGTCAGATAGCATGAAGGCGGCTAAATTGGCCAATTCTTGATGGTCGCCAATGCGTTTTAAGGGTACGCGATTTTTGAAATCAAACTTTTTAGCTAGGTCTCCAGGTAATAATCGATCCCAAGCACCTTTTGTCGGAAAAGGGCCTGGAGCAATGGCGTTGGTTCGGATACCGTATTTTCCCCATTCTACTGCCAGTGATCGTGTTAGGGTCAATACTCCACCTTTTGCGCAGGCCGAAGGAACCACATAGGCTGATCCTGTGGAGGCGTAAGTAGTGATAATGTTCAGGATAGATGCAGCTTGTTTTTCCTTGATCCAATGTTTGCCAAAAGCCAACGTGCAATTGACGGTACCTTTAAGGACGATGTCGATAACGGTTGAAAATGCATTTGCCGAAAGGCGTTCGGTAGGTGAAATGAAATTGCCAGCTGCATTGTTTAGCAAACCATGTACCTTGCTGAAGGTTGCTAGCGTTTGTTTTAAAACATTTTCGACTTCATCCTCGTTTCGAACATCGCAGGCAACTGCAAGTATTTTTCCACCCGTTTCTTGTTCTATTTCTTTGGCTGTGTTTTGGAGTACATCCAGCTTTCTACTGGTAATAACCACATTTGCGCCTAGTTTCGAAAGATAGGTGCTCATAGATTTGCCCAAGCCTGTTCCACCACCTGTTACCACTATTGTTTTTCCTTTTAAGGCATCATCTCGAAGCATTCCGCTCACCGATGTTTGTTTGATCATATCACTCATATTGGTTTTGGTCTAAGATGTTAAACTAATTTAGGGGCTTTTAGATTTTGAATAACGGTGTTTAAGATAGATCGTGTGCTTGGCGACCACCATTGTTTTAACATCGCTTCCAATGTTTCTGTTTGGTTGATGTTTACTTTACTTAAAAGTTCTCTGCGCAGGTTTACTTTGCTCTGTTGCCAGATGGTCGAGTTTAGTTGAATATATTTTTTCATTTGTCGTTCTGCGGCAGGTAAAATTTCCTCAGGTTGCACCACTTCATTTATGAGGCCAATTTGTAGGGCTTCGTCGGCCTGAATCAACTTTCCTTCTAGTAAAAATTGATAGGCGCGGGCATTGCCAAGCCAAAAGGCGTATAAATGAAAAATACTTTCGGGTACAATAAGTCCAACCAGAACCTCATTTAAACCAATAATAAATCGTCCTCCAGTCATGATTCGGTAGTCGGCACAAAGGGCCAGTACGCATCCACCTGCTGGACTGTGTCCACTGATAGCCGATATCAAAGGTTTTTTGAAGGAGGTCATTTGGGCAGTAAGGCTTAAGAAATTATTCCAAAACTCTTTGATACGATGGTCGTCGTAATCGTATAGTTCGATTAAATCGAGGCCTGCGGAGAAGAAACCTTCTTTTCCAGTTAATATTACTCCACCTATAGAGGTATCGGTCTCTATATTTTGCATGGTTTGATGCAGTTCGGAAACCATTTCGGCATTGATTGCATTCGATTTTCCACGATCAAGCGCTACAAACGCGACCTTGTCTTTTACGGTAATTTTTAGTGTATTCATTGGGTTTTTGTTTTGCGGTAAATCTAGAATTTTCTTCGATTAATATGGGGGTGTTTTATTATCTAACTGATGTTACGCAGCCCCTATTTTTCATATTTATATGATAGACTATTTTTGCAAGATGGACAAAGCGAAGATTAGAGATTTATACACAGATTATTTGTTGTCAAGTTTGGGAAAAACTACGGCCACTGGC
>CAIOLR010000263.1 GCA_903859135.1 uncultured bacterium
GGTAAAAGTGGAGTTGCATTATTCTCGTGCCGATGAAGGTGGTGTGGGTTATGCTAAAACAGCTGGGAATTATGCGCGTGCTTTATACCCAACAAAGCTTGCTGAGCAAGAGGGATTTGATCAATTAATTTGGACTGATTCAAGAGAACATGCATATATTGAGGAAGCTGGTACAGCCAATGTGATGTTTGTTATCAATGATGTGTTGATTACTCCTTCCACTCGGGACACTATTTTAGATGGCGTTTCTAGGCATACCATATTAGACCTTGCTCGTGCGTGGGGAATGCAGGTAGAAGAGCGTCGGGTAAGCGTTGATGAGGTCATTCAGGCGATAAAAAAAGGTACTTTACAAGAAGCTTTTGCAGCAGGTACGGCAGCAACGATTGCGCCTATTTCGGTAATTGGGCATAAGTATGATTTGTATACGCTGCCAGATCCACAAGCACGTGTGTTCTCTAATAAAGCCCTGAAAGCACTTAGTGATATTCGTTATGGGTTGGCTCCTGATCAGTTTGGTTGGAATTATTTAATTTGATCATACCCTTCCTCTTAAATTTTCAATAAATGCCTCTTATTAAGCTTAGTAAATTAGAACGTAGAAGATTAACTATTTTCTTTACTTGTTTGATAGTTTCGATGGGGGCTTGGTCTTTTTTTGCATTATCTAGCCATTATGTTTATCAAATAAAGACACCTATTCGGTATATCCACACGCCGAGGAAGCAAGCATTTCGCCCTTTACAAGCTGATACCATTAATTTGCAAATAGAAGGGACAGGTTGGCAGGTGTTATTCTCGGAGATCCGAATCATGAGCCAGTCGTATGTTGACGTCGATATGAAGGATTTGGACGATCAAGGCTATCTTGTTTTAGCCGAGCAAACAAAGTACATCAATCGGCAGTTGGGAACAAGCCAGAAAGTAGTCCATGTGCATCCAGATACTTTGTTTTTCGATTTATCTAAAGGTTTTGTGAAGAAGGTCCCTGTTCAATTAATTCAGAGTCTGACTTTTAATCATCAGTATGGCATTGCGGACAAAATACAAATAAAGCCAGCATTTGTTACATTAATAGGCTCTTCGGAGGATTTAGAGTCTATTCACGTGTGTCAAACAGAAACGCTGCGGGTACAGGGTGTAAACCATTCAATCGCAACCAGAGTACCAATCAGACCTCCTCTAAAAACGAATGTGGGTATTCAACCCCTTTGGGTAGAAGTACAAGTTCCCGTAGACGAGTTTACTGAGAAAGTGGTGGAAGTACCCCTAAAAGTTCTGAATAGTTCAATTTTTGATGAAGTAAAACTTTTCCCAAAAAAGGTAAAAATTACCTTCCTAACTGCTTTAGATAAGTATGGACAAATAGATTCAGAATTTTTTGAAGCAAGTGTTGATCTAGATAAATGGCGTCAAAATGGGTACAAACAATTACCGGTGATCTTGAGTCGTTTTCCAGACTATTGTAAGCTCGTACAGTTGGAACCTCAAAATGTAGACTTCATTATCAATAAATAATGTTAAAAGTTGGAATAACCGGAGGAATAGGGAGTGGAAAAACGACGATTTGTCAAGTTTTTGAAGTATTAGGTATTCCCGTATTTTATGCAGACGCCGTAGCCAAGCAGATGATGCATACTGATGAAAAATTAAAGCAAGAGATTCAAGTGCTTTTTGGTGAGCAATCCTATACTGATGAAGGGTATTTGGATAGTAAATATCTTGCAAATATTGTTTTTAAAGACAAGAAAAAACTGGATAAGCTGAATGCGATTGTCCATCCAGCAGTATTCAATGCGTTTGATCACTGGGTTTTAAAACAGCGTCATGTGTCCTATGTTGTCAAAGAGGCAGCCTTATTATTTGAAAGTGATTCGCATAAAATGTGCCATTATTCCGTGTTAATCAAGGCTCCTCTAGATCTGAAAATACAACGTGTGATGCAACGTGATCATATTAGCTTGGAGGAAATTAATTTACGCATGAGTCGGCAATTTACCGATGAACAGAAGCAGAGCATGGCCGATTTTATACTGATCAATGATGAACAAAAATTGCTCATTCCAGAAGTCATTGCTTTGCACGAACATTTTTTAAAGCTGGATAAGGGTAAGTATTGCAGGGCTTTCTTATGAAAAATATCACCCCGATGTTTGAGGCCTATGAGCTATAATTAAAATAATCGTAGCCTTTAAGCTAACTTAAAATATGCCGTTTGAATGTAGGAATCAAGCGTGTTTTTTTATAAGAAAGCGCTGAAGACCTGTCTGAATCCATAGAATCACGAGGAGAGAATACCTATATTCGCACACCTAATTTTTTCGATGAAACAATACCTAGATTTAATGCAACAGGTGCTAAATAACGGCACACAAAAACACGATCGTACGGGCACTGGTACTATCAGCATTTTCGGGCATCAAATGCGTTTTGA
>CAIOLR010000264.1 GCA_903859135.1 uncultured bacterium
GTAATCACGCATCAGCCCACCAGTATACTACATACTGAAGAGTAATCCCAAAAATGAGGGTCGTATTACAGCTGTAATACGACCCTCATTTTTGGGATTACTCTTCAGTATGTAGTATACTGGTGGGCTGATGCGTGATTACGATAAGTCAAATTTAATGCCTTGAGCTAAGGGTAATGTATTAGAGTAGTTTATCGTATTGGTTTGTCTGCGCATATACACTCTCCAGGCATCGGATCCTGATTCTCGGCCTCCGCCCGTTTCTTTTTCGCCACCAAAGGCTCCACCAATTTCGGCACCCGATGTTCCAATATTTACATTTGCAATTCCGCAATCGGATCCCGCGTAGGATAAGAATTGCTCTGCTTCACGCAAGTTGAGCGTCATGATAGCCGAAGAAAGGCCTTGAACCACGCCATTTTGCATCGCAAGGGCTTGATCCAATGTTTTGTACTTCATCAAATATAAAATGGGGGCAAATGTTTCGTGCTGTACAATTTCAAAGGTGTGATCTGCTTCGGCTATACAAGGTCTCACGTAGCAGTCCGATTCAAACCCATTGCCCTGCAATACTTCTCCCTCTACGATGAATTTTCCACCTTCAGTTTTGCATTTCTGTATCGCAGAGAGATAATTGGAGACCGCATCTTTGTCAATAAGCGGACCTACATGGTTATTCGGATCTAAAGGATTTCCAATGCGTAGTTGTTTATAGGCTTTCACGAGGTTTTCTTTGAAAGTGTCATACACACTTTCGTGGATAATTAAGCGTCTAGTGGTGGTGCATCGCTGCCCTGCGGTACCGACAGCTCCAAAAACAGCACCGATAAGTGCCATATCTAGATCGGCATCTGGAGAAATAATAATTGCGTTATTCCCTCCGAGTTCTAGTAGGCTGCGCCCCAAGCGTGCACCTACCGCAGCACCCACAGCTTTACCCATTCGTGTTGACCCCGTAGCTGAAATTAAAGGGATAGACTTATCTGCACTCATTAGTTCACCAATGATGCGATCGCCAATGACCAAACAGGAAACGCCCTCTGGAGCATCATTGGCATTTAACACTTTTTGTATAATATGCTGACAGGCAATGGCGGTCAATGGCGTTTTTTCGGAAGGTTTCCACACACAGACATCACCACATACCAAAGCTAAAGCAGCATTCCAGCCCCAAACCGCAACGGGAAAGTTGAAGGCAGAAATGATTCCGACAATGCCCAGAGGATGCCACTGTTCGTACATGCGATGCGAAGGGCGCTCTGAGTGCATGGTTAAGCCATACAATTGACGCGATAATCCCACCGCAAAATCGCAGATGTCAATCATCTCTTGCACTTCGCCGTAGCCCTCTTGGAGGCTTTTCCCCATTTCGTAGGAAACTAGTTTGCCTAAGTTTTCTTTGTTTTCACGAAGTGCCTGACCTAGTTGACGTACTACTTCCCCCCGTTTAGGTGCTGGCCAGGTGCGCCATGCTTGAAAAGCCTCTTGTGCTTTTTGGATTGTTTGATGGTAACCCGCTGTATCAGCAAATTTGACAGTTGCTATTTCCTTGCCATCAACGGGTGAAATTATTTTTTGAATTAGTGCTTGATTGCCGCTACTCCAGTTTTTGCCAGTACTGCAGGCCTCGTTAATAGGAAGGATGCTTAGGCTGTTTAGTATGGATGAGATATCGATGTGCATGATGTGTTTGCTTTTTCGACGAAGTTAATATTTTAACGTGAACTTGATTATATGGTAGTGTATCTAAATGTATGATGCCCCTTTTTAGGGATAAAAAAGCATGAATTTAGATTTTCATAAACTGCTTTTAAAGCATTTAAAAGCAGTTTATTTTTCAGTCTTTGTAGTCAA
>CAIOLR010000265.1 GCA_903859135.1 uncultured bacterium
CCCGATTACAACAAAAAAAGGCTGCTTGAAGACATATACTACTTGTTTTCGCAATCGGAAACCCTTTTTCGAAAACAATTATTTACGCTTTGGAAGATTAGAACCAGTCGTACGTTGTTTTTAAGCTTGTTTGAAGACCATCAGGTAAGGGGAATACTACAATTCATGGATGCAGAATTATCAGATGCCTTGCAGTCTTTAGAGTCTACGTTGGCGGAAAGTGAATTGGGTGGGTTATGGGAAATTTTGACGATTTCAGATGACCGTGCCCTTGTAGTTCAAATCGGTGAAATTTGGATAAAAGGCAACCAGAAGATCATGGATCCGACGGTTATCGTAAATGAATTATTCAACTTGTATGCTAAGAAGTTGCAATTTAGGCCTTCTATTTTGATAAAAAAATTGATGGATAAAGATCTTCCAGCGGAAACTGGCAACCGGCGAATGCTTGAAACCCTGAATGCCAAGATTGCAGCAGAAGAGCGAATAGCACGTAAAATTGTGCCGGAAGTTCCAACTCAAGAAAATATATCCAACCCCAAAGAGGGTATTCATGTCTATAATGCTGGAATATCATTAATTTGGCCGTTTTTGGGTCGTTTTTTCAGAAGGCTCAATATGGTGGAAGGAGATGACTTTCTAAATGAAGCGATGCGTATGCGCGCGGTATTACTGTGCCAGTTTATTGTAACGGGCAATACGATTTATCAAGAAAACGAATTGGTTTTGAACAAAATGTTATGCGGCATGGAACTTCAAACAGTGGTAGAAAACGAATTGGATATTAGAGAAGATGAACGGACTTTGGCCGAATCAATGTTGGCAGGGGTCATACATAACTGGGAAAAATTACAGGGCACACGCATCAATACATTCCGAGAAACCTTCTTACAAAGAGAAGGGCGGTTGACATGGCATGAAGAAGGGCATTGGGAGTTGGTGGTAGAGAAGCGTGCTTACGATGTATTGCTTACGACGTTGCCATGGCAAATAAAAATGATTAAATACGGCTGGATGAAGAACCGGCTTCTTGTACTTTGGAATTAAGCGCTCAAACTGAGCATATTATAAGCGTAATACGATGGAATCTACTGAGATTATACATAATTCTAGCACTATAGACCGTGAACTTAAATGGTTAGAGACGGTGATAGCTTCCCGTATGGAATTGTATTTTAAGCAGGATTCTGAGTTGAGCAGCATATTTCAAGTGCTTGAGCCAGATTTGGAACATGATCAAAGTATCTACGCACAGTTTGTTAAGCATTATTCGCTGCGATTTGGCGAGCGTTTGATTTTGATTATGTCTTTGGTACCTCACGTAAGGCCGCAGCTTTTTGACCAATTCCTTATAAAAAACAAATTAACTGAACGATTTTATACGGAATTTGGCGGATTACAAGGCAAAACCCACAACGGATTTTTGCCTACCGGGGAAACCGCTTGCTTTATTTTGGCAGGTGATGACCTATTGACAAGGTTATACATCACTGAGCTATTCTCTGAAGACCATATTTTCAACAAACACGGTGTTTTAAAACTGCAAAATTCGGAATATATGGAGCCTTACCTGAGCGGAAGCCTCCAGATTTCGAAGGAATTTCTAAGCTATCTCACCACGGGTAAAGAATACGACCCACCCTTTAGCACCTATTTTCCAGCAAAACGCATTGAAACCCGCCTAAGCTGGTCTGATTTGGTGTTAGATTCCAATATCAAGGAGGAAATTGACACTATATTGCTTTGGCTTAAGTATCAGGAGCAATTAAAGCAAGACACATCAATCCATTTAAAGAGACTAATGAAAGGCTATCGGTCACTTTTCTATGGACCTCCAGGCACCGGGAAATCACTCACCGCCAGTCTTCTTGGGGAGTCAACAGGAAAAAAAGTATATCGGGTTGATCTGTCACAGGTAGTTTCCAAATATATTGGTGAAACGGAGAAGAATCTTGCGACTTTGTTTGATACCGCAGAGAATAAGCAGTGGATTTTGTTTTTTGATGAGGCGGACTCGCTTTTTGGAAAGCGCACCGAAATTTCAGACTCAAAGGATAAATATGCAAATCAGGAAACGTCTTTTTTGCTTCAAAGAATCGAGGATTATAACGGTTTGATTATTCTTGCTACCAACCTAAAACCGAATATCGATATGGCTTTTACCCGCCGATTCCAGTCTATTATTTACTTTCGCCTACCCAACCAGGAACAACGTGAGGTTCTTTGGAATAATGTGCTTTGCAGACTTACGGATTCCCATGAAATTGATGTCGGACGCATCGCAGCAGACTATGAGGTGGCTGGTGGTTCAATCAATAATATTGTTCACTTTGCCTGGCTGAACGCTAAAAAAAATGGTGAAAGACCCCTTTCAAACCAGGATATTATTAATTTTGGCTTTAATAATA
>CAIOLR010000266.1 GCA_903859135.1 uncultured bacterium
AATAAATTCAAAAAAAAACAAACACAGCCCATAGAAGGCCGAATACGCCCTCAAAGAGAATTATGGATCATTGGAGTCATTTTTGTTTTGGTTATATTTTTTGCATTAATAAAAGTTGTTTTTCCAAAACATCTCCATGAGATGACCCTATTATTCTACAACAATAAATCCCTATTAAGAAAAAAAAGAGACGACAATTTATTCAACTCATGGACATTTTTATTTTTATATATATTATTCGGATTAACGTCGGGGATGTATATCTATCTGTCCGAAAAATACATCAGCATCCAGTACTCCAATAAAGGCTTTCAATGGTTTTTACTGTTGTCAGCACTCGTGATGGGAATATTTACTGCAAAAGTGCTTGTCCTAAGACTAGTAGGATTTTTATTTGATATACAAAAACCCATAAAAGAGCATATTGCCACGCTTTATCTTTTTTTCTCAAACACTGCACTGATCTTCTTACCGGTCATTCTTTCACTTAGTTTACTGCCCCATTCTCTCATAAAAATATACAGCTATACGACGATCATACTATTAATATTGATTCTCGCATTCCAGCTTTTCAGGGCATTCTTCCGGATTTTATTTGGGTACCAATTTTCAATAATATATTTATTTATATACATTTGCGTTCTTGAAATCTGCCCTTTAATAATTTTCATTAAGGTTTTCAGATTTTAATTTGGTGCAATTATAGAAGCAAATTGAAAGAGAGCAAAAGAAAGGTGAAAAGCATTTTAGTGACACTTCCCAAGCCAGAAAATGGGAAATCACCATATTATGATCTAGCCAAGAAATATGCCCTAAAGGTAGATTTCAGGTCCTTTATTCATGTGGAGGGTGTCCAAGCGAAAGAATTTCGAAAAGAAAAAACACATTTGGCTGATTTTACTGCCGTAATTTTCACGAGTAAAAATGCCGTTGATCATTTTTTTCGAATTTGTGAGGAGATGCGACATGAAATTACTCCTGAAATGAAGTATTTCTGCATATCTGAAACGATCGCTCTTTACCTGCAAAAGTATATCCAGTATCGTAAGCGAAAAATATTTTTCGGAAAGCAAACAGCCACCGACCTAGCAGATGTATTGAAGAAACACCACACAGAAAAATTTCTTTATCCGTGTTCGGATGTTGCCGCTGAAGAAACGCAGAAGTTTCTTCAAGACAATGGATACAATTTTAAATCTGCTGTATTGTTTCGCACTGTTTTTAGTGATCTATCAGATCTTTCAGATGTTTTTTATGACATCATTGTATTTTTTAGTCCCTCAAGCATCCACTCCATGTACAATAATTTTCCTGATTTTCAGCAAAATACCACTCGGATCGCCGCTTTTGGAACAAGTACACATAAAGCTTTAGCCGAACATGACCTCATATTAAATATTGCCGCACCACAAAAAGATATCCCTAGCATGATCATGGCCATTGAACAATATATTAAAGAGGCAAATAAACAGGCTTCCCTTATAAATTCAAAAGAAAGCCAGCCAAAAGGTGCATCAGAATAAAATTTGACCCACCTTTTGAGTAGCTTTCTTTTAATCTCTGCTATCGATGTGCATACTGTTCTTGGTAATACGATTGGTAATCACCTGATGTAACACTGGATAGCCATTCATCATTAGCGAGATACCAATCAACCGTCTTTTCAATACCCTCTTTAAATTGTAAGCTAGGCACCCACCCTAGTTCATTTTGAAGCTTGGAGGAATCGATTGCATAACGCAGATCATGCCCTGATCGGTCGGTGACGAAGGTGATTAAATTTGCTGAAGTGCCTGTCTCCCGATTTAGTTTCCGATCCATAATACGGCACAACAAATGAATGAGATCGATATTTTTCCATTCATTATTCCCTCCGATATTATAGGTGGCACCCGACTTTGCTTGATGGAAGATCAAGTCGATCGCTCGCGCATGATCCTCCACCCATAGCCAATCGCGAATATTTTCTCCTTTTCCATACACGGGTACAGGCTTATTGTTTTTAATATTATTAATTGCCAAAGGGATCAACTTTTCAGGAAAATGGTGAGAGCCGTAATTGTTTGAGCAGTTTGAAATGACTGTATTTAGCCCATAAGTATCCTGGTAAGCCCGAACAAAATGATCAGCACTCGCTTTTGATGCCGAATAAGGGCTGTGTGGATCGTATGCCATTTCTTCAGTAAAGAGTCCATCCTCTGCTAAGGTTCCATACACCTCATCGGTAGACACCTGATAAAAGCGCCTATTGACAAAATCACCTTTCCAGTATTTTCGTGCGGCATTAAGCAAGTTGACGGTACCTATCACATTGGTCATCACAAAATCCAACGGATTGGTAATCGACCGATCTACATGTGATTCGGCAGCAAGGTGAATGACAGCATCCAGTTTTTCATCCGCAAATAGCTGATCTATAAAGGAAGCATCTACAATATCTCCTTTGATGAATTTATAATTGGATTGATGCTCAATATCTTTCAGATTTAAAAGATTCCCAGCATAGGTCAATTTATCCAAATTTACAATCTGATCATTGGGGTACGTATTTACAAAACGTCGTACTACATGTGAACCGATAAATCCGGCTCCACCTGTAATTAATATTTTTCTATTCTTCATCATTAAACCTGTTTAGGGAAGCCTAATTCTTTCGCTAATCGCGATACGGCAGAGTGATGCACTAGCGATAGCATTTTGTTCATGCCCTCTTTTAAATCATATTGATAGTCTTCGTGAAGGCTGTTGTATTTTGAAAGTATAAATTTCATCCGCCCAGCGATATATGGGATTAGCGTTTTATTTCGCCGAGTGGGTTCTGTCAAAGCATCGGGTAACAGATCACAGCCCCTATTCAATATTTGTAATCTCAATTCGACATCAGCAAGTTTGTCTTTGGTAACTAGCACATGTTCATTTACAAATCCACTGAGGTCGCGCATCCACACCAGTAACATGCCTGGAGATAAATACGAGGTATGCTTTTCGGTTATTCCTTTTAAATAATCAAGTTTTATGTCAATTTTTTTGATCACCTCATTTCGCTTTTCGTCTAAACTTTCAACACCCTCAATGAGCTGATAATGTAATTTTTTGATTAAAACCCCATCTTTTCCAATCAGTTTTAATAACAACTTGACCCTTTCCTTTTCCGGAAGATCTAAAATAGCTCGCTTTAGTTCTGGATTTATTGCCATTCTCTACCAATTAAAATGGGTTTTGATTGATATATTTTTCCCATTCCCAAGCGGAGCGCATCATTTCCATTAAATCTAGCTCTGTTTTCCAGTTTAGTTCCCGCTCTGCTTTGGAGACCTCTCCATAAATTTGCTCAACATCACCACTTCGACGTGGGCCGATTCTATAATTTAATTTCACGCCAGTGGCCAATTCAAAAGCATGGATAACCTCTAAAACTGAATTCCCTTTACCCGTACCGATGTTATATACCCGATATCGTTCACTTGAGGGATGATTTTCTAACAAATTCAAAGCAGCAACATGTGCTTTTGCCAAATCGACCACGTGAATATAGTCACGGATACAGGTACCATCTAGCGTGCTGTAATCATTCCCATGAACAACGATTTCTTTACGTTTGCCAATGGCTGTTTGCGTAATAAAAGGCACCAAATTCTGTGGTGTACCGAGGGGCAATTCGCCAAGCAGAGCAGACGAATGGGCTCCAACAGGATTGAAATAGCGTAGGGCAATGCTATTCAAATTGTAATTTATTTTGGCTACTTCACTCAATATTTCCTCCGCTATCTGTTTGGTATTTCCGTAAGGTGATTCCGCTCGTTTAACAGACTCCAATTCGGTTACAGGCAACTTATCTGGCTGACCATAAACGGTACAACTGGATGAAAAAACAAGGTTTACAGGTCGCGCTGTGAAAGCCTCCAACACATTCACCAATGAATATAAATTGTTCCGATAATAACGTAATGGATGCTCAACAGATTCACCCACAGCTTTGAAAGCGGCAAAGTGAATCACGCCAGTGATGTCAGCATGTTTTTCGACAAAATGTAGTGTAGCCTGCTCGTCACAAAAATCAAGCTGATGAAACACTGGCCGTTGGCCTATTATCTTTTCAATTTGATCAACGATTTTGATGTTTGAATTGGAGAGATTATCCGCAATAATAACCTCATATCCTGCACGGATGAGCTCAACGACGGTATGAGAACCAATAAAACCCGTCCCTCCTGTAACCAGTATTTGTTTAGCCGACATTATTTTTGATTGTAATAGGAGAAATCTTTATGCAATATTTCATGCTCTGGCAATGATTTGAAATAGTCGTAGGTGATTTTCAAACCCGCTGCTCGATTTACTTTAGGCTCCCAACCTAAGATGGCTTTAGCCTTCGTAATATCGGGCCGACGTTGTTTCGGATCATCTTGTGGTAATTCCTTAAAAATCATTTTCTGATGCGTACCCGTTAACTTAATAATCTCTTCCCCAAATTGTTTGATTGTAATTTCATCTGGGTTACCCATATTCATTGGCTGGGTATAATCGGAAAACAACAAACGATAAATTCCTTCCACTAAATCGTCCACATAACAAAAAGAACGTGTTTGCGAACCATCACCAAAAACCGTCAAATCTTCGCCACGCAAAGCCTGACCAATAAAGGCTGGTAAAACACGTCCATCATTCAAACGCATCCGCGGACCATAGGTATTAAAAATACGCACGATGCGTGTTTCTAAACCATGGAAAGTATGATAAGCCATGGTTATCGCTTCCTGGAAGCGTTTCGCCTCATCATACACACCACGTGGACCGACAGGATTCACATTGCCAAAATATTCTTCGGGCTGTGGATTTACGGCCGGATCTCCATAAACTTCAGATGTAGAAGCGATCAGTATCCTGGAATTTTTAGCACGAGCGAGGCCCAACAAATTATGAATCCCAAGCGAGCCCACTTTTAGTGTTTGAATCGGAATTTTTAAATAATCAATGGGGCTTGCGGGAGATGCAAAATGTAAAATATAATGCAAATCGCCAGGCACATGTACAAATTTGGAAACATCGTGATTGTAAAACTCGAAATTTTCCAACTTGAATAGATGTTCAATATTTCGCAGATCGCCCGTAATCAGATTATCCATGGCAATCACATGAAAGCCCTCTTTGATAAACCGATCGCACAGGTGTGAGCCTAAAAATCCGGCAGCACCTGTTATTAGAATTCGCTTTCTAGATTTCATTTGTTAATTGCTCTTGACTAATTATTTTCCTACCAATACTATTATAATAATATCCAAGATCGATCATCTTTTGCAGATCGTATAAATTACGTCCATCAAAAATGACTTTGTGCTTCATTGCTTTTTCCATTTGCTCAAAATCTGGTGTCCTAAAAGCAGACCATTCAGTGATAATGACCAATGCTTCGGCATCCTGCAAGGCATCATACTGGGTCGAGGCAAAAGCAATTTGATCCCCAAAAAGTTTTTTGACATGCACCATCGCTTCAGGGTCGAATACGGTGATGATCGCGCCATCTTTTAACAGCTCCTCGATGATGTAAAGGGCAGGTGCTTCGCGAATATCATCTGTTTCAGGCTTGAATGCAAGTCCCCAAATGGCAATTTTTTTCCCTTTCAGATGCACACCATAATAGGCGCGCATTTTCTCGACCAATACCTTTTTTTGGATTTCATTCACTTCCATCACCACATTGAGTATTTTGAAATCATACTGATGTTCACTTGCCGACTTAACCAATGCTTGAACATCTTTGGGGAAACAACTTCCACCGTACCCGACGCCAGGAAAAAGGAATCGTTTGCCAATACGCCCGTCCGAGCCAATACCTTTACGAACAGCATCCACATCTGCACCCAACAGTTCGCACAAGTTAGCAATCTCGTTCATGAAGGATATTTTAGTAGCCAAAAACGAATTAGCAGTATATTTTGTCAGTTCTGCAGAGCGCTCATCCATAAAAATAATCGGATTCCCTTGCCGGACATAGGGAGCGTAAAGTTCCGTCATGATCTTTTGTGCCCGCTCGCTTTGTGTACCAATCACGATGCGATCAGGTTTCATAAAATCATCCACCGCAACTCCCTCGCGCAAAAACTCAGGATTTGAAACCACGTCGACCTCCGTAGCGGCATGCGCGCTAAACACCTTGGCAACCTTGTCGGCCGTTCCAACGGGAACGGTTGATTTGGTGACGATAATTTTATATTCCTTAATAAGTTGGGCAACTTCCTTAGATGCGCCTAACACGTAACTTAAATCCGCCGCACCATTTTCATCGGGAGGAGTGGGCAAGGCTAGAAAAATAATCGTTGCTTCAGCAATGGCTTCGGAGAGCTTGCTTGTAAATTTCAGTCTTCCTTGTGCAATATTTCGGTGAAATAACGCTTCCAAACCGGGCTCATAAATGGGCATCTCTCCATTCTGCATGCGCCAAACTTTTTCTTCGTTGATATCGACACAAATGACCGAGTTGCCCGTTTCGGCAAGACAAGTGCCTGTTACTAAACCAACGTATCCAGTACCAACAACTGCTATCTTCATGAGATAAAAAATCAAATTACTACCTTCGACGAAGATAAAGAATTAAATCTAGAATGGTTTTTTTATACGATTTGTGCATTTGGGGTTACACGTTCATGATAGTACTTGCATCTTTAAAAAATGCAAAAGCAAAAGCCTGGTTGACAGGACGCAAAAACTTACTAGAAAAAATTTCACAAGAGATCAATCCGAACATTCGATACACGTGGTTTCATTTTGCATCACTTGGAGAATTCGAACAAGGGCGTTCGGTAATAGAGCATTTGAAAGCAACGAAAAAAGACACACATGTCCTCATCACTTTTTTCTCCCCTTCGGGATATGAAATCAGAAAAAACTATCCGTTAGCAGATCATGTGTTTTACCTACCTAGCGATACTCCAGCACATGCACATGAGTTTGTGAGCTTGGTAAATCCCGTGATGGCTATATTTACGAAATATGAATATTGGTATCACTATTTTGATGAATTGCATAAAAATCAAATTCCACTGTATGTGATATCAGCCATTTTCAGAAAAAAACAACCGTTTTTTCAATTTTATGGTAGCTTGCATCGTCGGATGCTTCAGTGTGTTTCACATTTTTTTGTTCAGAATGAAGAAAGCAAACTTTTACTTCAAACACTATCTATAAACCATGTAACCGTGAGTGGCGACACTCGATTTGATCGTGTGGCTGAAAATGCATCACATCCAAAATCATTTGACTTCATAAAATCATTTTGTGGCGAAGCTCAAATACTCGTCGCTGGAAGCACATGGCCAGCCGATGAAAAATTATTGGCAGAACTAATTAAACAACATCCTGATTGGAAACTAATCATTGCCCCACATGAGATTAGTGAAGAAAAAATAAATGCCTTAGAAGTATTATTCGATAACAACAGCACCATTCGTTATTCAGCACTTAATACTCCCCAGGTCGCAATACGCAAATTTCAGTACGCAATACTCATCATCGATAATATCGGCATGCTTTCATCCCTTTATCAATACGGATGTATCGCTTATATCGGTGGTGGTTTTGGTTCGGGTATTCATAATACGTTGGAAGCAGCAGCCTTTGGTTTACCCATTTTATTCGGACCCAATTATGATAAATTCCAAGAAGCAAAAGATATGATTGACTTAGGCGCTGCTTTTTCGATCAAAAATGGATCCGATTTTGAGAGTGTTTTGGATAAAATAGGTGTGTCCCCTGAGCTTGTGGAAACATGCGGCTATGGAAAAACTGCTAAAGCATATGTAGCAAATAATACGGGAGCGACAGCACGCATCATTCATCATATTTTGGGCGTCTGAGTCGCATTTATTGTTATCACCCATCCATGTAGTCGCGAAAAAATCCAGGTATGGGTAGAAATTTACAAGCCTCGTCTTTTTCTGCCTTGAATTCAAGTACTCGACGCATACAACCAAATAAAATTGCAAAAAACACCCCCATGAAAGGTTATTGTAAAAACTGCCGTATTTTTGGAACTTGATACAAAACAGTATTGATCATTTGAAACCAGGACACAATGAACAAAGATGTAGTTTTTCAAGACTGGGGATTAGTAGATTACCAGCAAGCGTGGGATAGACAGGAAGCCCTATTTGAACATACGGTGCAATTAAAAACAGAAAACAGAAATACTGATATCCCTAAACAAACACCCAACTATTTAATTTTTGTAGAACACCCCAACGTATACACCTTAGGGAAAAGTGGTAAGGTCGAAAATTTGTTGTTGAATGAACAGGGCTTGAAAGATCAGGATACGACTTACTATAAAATTAATCGTGGTGGTGATATCACCTATCATGGGCCAGGGCAATTGGTGGGATATCCTATTTTAGATTTAGATAACTTTTTCACAGACATCCATCTGTACTTACGGACTTTGGAAGAAGCCGTGATTCTAACACTTGCAGATTACGGCATACAAGCAGGGCGCTATCCTGGCTACACAGGGGTATGGTTAGATGTAGATAATCAAAAAGCCAGAAAGATTTGTGCGATGGGTGTCCGCTGCAGCAGATGGGTGACGATGCATGGTTTTGCACTCAACGTCAATACCAATTTGGATCACTTCAGTCATATCATCCCCTGCGGGATTGATGATAAAACGGTGACCTCCATGCAAAAAGAACTGGGTCAAAAAGTCGATATGGAACACGTTAAACAAGTACTACGCCAATATATAGCTGCACTATTCGACATGCAATTCCAGATGGAAGCAAATACAAATTGTTAATAAATTATTTATTCACTTCATTTATTTATACTTGCATTCGATCATCTAATTTCGAATGAAATGAGCAAAATAGCCATTATCGTCCTCACTATTTTTAGTCTGACGAGTTGTCATCAACCTAAAGAACAAGAAGCCAAGGATATCAAAGACTTATCTGTACTTACAGAGCAATATTATGAGGATAAATTAAAATTGTATCCACTTGAAGCCACTTCGATAGGAGATAATCGCTACAATGACCTCTTACCCAATAGTGGTTCTGCCAAATTCATCAAAGAGGAGCATGATTTTTATCAAAAATATTTAACTCAGCTCAAAACCTATGCACGCGATATTCTGGATGAAAACGACAAGCTATCCTATGACATCCTAGAAGATGAGCTGACCATGGGATTAGAAGCGCAAAAAAAGCACTTCGAGTACATGCCTTTTGACCAGTTTAACTCGCTACCGCTAATCATGGGTCAACTGGGTTCCGGCGAAGGAATGCAGCCATTTAAAACGATAAAAGACTATAATCATTGGCTAAAACGAATCGGTGCATTTTCTGTTTGGGCAGACACAGCCATTGCAAACTTTCAAAAAGGCGATCAAAAGGGGATTGTACTCCCCAGAGCATTGGTTGTAAAAATGATTCCACAAATGCAGAACATGGTTGTCACAGATCCTAGTAAGAGTCTGTTTTACGGCCCCATAAACAAAATGCCAAAAACTTTTTCTAAAGCTGATAAAAAGTGGTTAAGAGATGCCTATAACAAAGCCATTCTTACAGAAATTGTCCCTACCTACAAAAAATTGGGTAATTATTTACAACAGGAGTACCTTCCAAAATCCGGAAACACATCAGGACTATCGGCACTACCAGAAGGTAAAACCATGTATGCCTTCCTTATAAAACAGCAAACGACTACCCAAAAAACTCCTGAAGAAATTTATCAAATTGGACTTCAAGAAGTTGCTCGTATTAGTGCGGTAATGGACTCTGTAAAAACTCATGTTGGCTTCAAGGGCAGTTTAAAAGCATTTTTTAACTACATGAAAGAGGACCCTAAATTCATGCCCTACCAAACGCCCAAGGATGTATTAGATGCCTTTGAAAATATCTACAAAAGTATGAAGCCTAATCTGAAAAAGATATTTAAAAACATGCCCAAAACACCTTTTGAAATTCGCCAAACAGAAGCCTTTAGGGCAGCGACAGCAAGTGCCGAATACAACCAAGGATCAGCTGACGGCAAACGACCCGGAATTTTTTATGTTCCTATTCTGAACGCGAAGAAATTTAATGTCACCTCAGGAATGGAATCACTGTTTTTACATGAAGCAATTCCTGGCCATCATTACCAAATATCCCTACAACATGAAAACACCTCATTACCCAAATTCCGTCGCTTTGGTGGTTTTTACAATGCATACGTGGAAGGTTGGGCCCTGTATTGCGAATCACTGGGCAAAGAGCTGGGTTTATACACAGATCCATATCAGTATATGGGTGCCTTAGGTGACGAAATGCACCGAGCAATTCGTTTGGTAGTTGATGTAGCTATCCATACTAAAGGCATGACGCGCGAACAGGCAATCAACTATATGATGGACCATGAGGCAATCAGTACACAGGGTGCAATAGCTGAAATCGAACGCTACATGGCCTTCCCAGCACAAGCATTAGGATATAAAATTGGAGCCATAAAAATTCAAGAACTACGTAAAAAGTATCAAAAAAGCATGGGAAACAAATTTAATATCGCCGACTTCCATGACCAACTGCTTAAAGATGGCCCGATACCTTTGAGCATTTTAGAGAAAAAGATGGATGCTTGGGCAAGTACATATTGAGATTTGCGTTTGTGATTTTAGGACAAGTCGCCTAGAGCAACAAAATTTTCTGCCCCTACATGACAGATTTTCCAATGTGTCAGTTGTTTATAAAAATGAACTAAAACTGGTTTAGGTTCATTTTTTTACATCTACTCTTTGTTAGTGCAATTCTAAATTGTACATTCGTTCCCCCAGTTTTAGTTTAAGGCGGCCTTCATTTTTATTTTAAGTATGATTATTAAACCATTCAAGCTCGAAAGGTATTATACCATCCACGAGTTTACAGCCAAATATTTGTTATGTAGTTCTGATTGTGAAGCAATGACTATTGGGGATTTGCTAGACTTAGAAGAAGGGGCTGCTGATCGTTTCAACAATCATTGGTTAGGCTATACCGAATCCAAAGGCAGTCCTTCCCTCAGGAAGGATATTGCAAGCACATATACATCCTTGTCAGCAGAAGAAATACTTGTTTGTGCGGGTGCTCAAGAGCCTATTTTTCTGTTCTCACAAGCAGTACTAGAGGCTGGGGATGAGATTATTGTTCAGTTTCCTTGCTACCAATCGGTCGAGTCGGTTCCTGAGAGTATGGGGTGTAAAGTGTTGAAATGGACGGCTCAACATCAAGACAACAAGTTTGTTTTCGATTTGGATGAGTTGGCTAAACTGATAAACAGTCGTACAAAAGTCATTTATCTGAATAGCCCTAATAATCCGACGGGGTATCATTTTTCAAAAGAGGAGCAATTGGCTATTGTGGAATTAGCCAGAAAGTACAATTGTATTATTTTCTCGGATGAAGTTTATGCTGGGTTAGAACAAGGATCTGAATATGTCATACCTGCTTTTGCAGATATCTATGAATATGGCATTTCATTGAATGTGATGTCAAAAGCCTATGGTTTGGCTGGACTTAGAATTGGATGGTTGGCCACAAAACAATCTGAAATCTTAGAAAAGGTGGCCATGTTGAAGGAGTATACCTCCATCTGCAGCTCGGCACCAAGTGAGTTTTTAGCAGGTGTTGCACTTCGAAATAGAAAAAAAATTCTAGAACGTAACCTTGAAATTGTGCGAACCAATCTGAAATTACTGGACACCTTTTTTACGAAATATTCGAGTTTATTTTCATGGCACCAGCCCGTTGCGGGACCAGTTGGTTTTGTAAAAATGAATTTTGAATATGATGATTTACAATTTGCTGAAAAGGTGGTCCAGGAAAAAAATGTACTCCTGTTACCAGGCGACATATTTGACTATCGGGGGTACTTCAGACTAGGTTTTGGAAGAAAAAACATGCCTGAGGCGTTAGCTCATTTTGAGGAATTTGTTATTGAAAATTTGGTCAAATGATTGTCGTTGGTTTTGACGAAATAAAGAAGTTGGTTCAGATGGATGATTTATTTGAGCCAGTTAAGCAATCTTTTATTGATTATTCGTCGGGGAAGCTAATTGCTGCTCCTATCAATCTATTACATTTTAAAGATGATTCGGACGCACATATAAAAATAGCTGCAGTGGAGGATTGTCCTTATTTTTCCATTAAAGTAGCGACAATGTATCCCCAAAACATGCTTCATGGCTTGCCTGTGAATAATGGTGCTATTTTTTTATTTAATGCTAAAACGGGTGAGCTTTCTGCAGTATTACAAGATAAAGGATACCTGACCGATATGCGTACAGCAGTAGCAGGAGCCATTATAACTCATTCACTGGCATCTAAAACTGCTAAAACGGTCGCTATCATTGGAACTGGGATACAAGCCCTGTATCAGGTACAGGCTTTAAAAAAGTTGATGAATTTTGATCGATTGCTTATTTATGGACGAAAAAAAGCTAAAGCAGATGCGTTAAAAGATCAATTGAAAAATAATATGTCGGGCATAACCATACAGCTTGCAAAATCTGTGGAAGAAGCTGTTAAGGGTTCTGAGATCATCATTACGACCACCTCGAGTACGCTACCTTTAATTAAAGGTGATTGGTTGATAGCTGGACAACATATCACCGCTTTGGGAGCAGACGATGCGTATAAAAGGGAATTGGATACCACCTGTTTTGAAAAAGCCAATGCCATTTATCTTGACAGCATTCCGTTGAATAAGCAGTATGGCGAGTTTAGCGAAGCATTCAACCTCAATTCATCAATTATTGGCAAGACGCGTGAATTTGGTCAATTATTTTCGGATTTAGATACGATTCAAACATCCCCAAAAAGTGTAATAACCATTGCAAAATTGGTGGGATTGGGGGTACAGGATTTAGCAGCAGCTACCGTTGTGATGAATAATTATGTTTACTAGCTGATCTACATAATCATTCGAAGTCAAAGACAACTCGACTAACGTAACCTTCACTTTAAAAAACCAATTTTACGTATCCTACAGACATAGATACAATAATGCATAAATAAGTGCAGCAAGACCAGCAGAAACAGGGATGGTTAATATCCAAGCCCAAAGCAAACTAATGGTGACTCCCCAACGAACAGCAGAAACACGTTTGCTTAAACCAACACCAATAATTGAACCAGTAATGGTATGCGTGGTAGAAACTGGAATTTTAAAGTGCTCCGTTAAAAACAAGGTAATCGCACCTGCTGTTTCTGCAGCAACGCCCTCTAAGGGAGTCACTTTTGTAATTTTTGACCCCATTGTTTTCACAATTTTCCATCCACCACTCATTGTTCCCAAAGCAATAGCACTGTAACAAGCCATGGGAATCCACTTCGGAATATGCTTAATGCTCACAGTGCCATTGACCACTTCATAGCTCACATGTAACCATTGAGGTATGCCTTCCATCGTTTGGTGTGCACCATTTAGGTATACAATGACTGCTGCTGCAATTAACCCCATTACTTTTTGAGCATCATTCGCACCATGCCCTAAACTAAAAAGTGCTGAAGACACCAATTGCAGTTTTCGGAACCACCATTCTGCTCTACTTGGGTTTGCTCGCTGACATATATTGATGATCATAACCGTAATGATATAGGCTATAACCATCCCAATAATAGGTGCAAGAATGATGAAGGCAACAATTTTACCGACTACAGCTAAATTGACAACAGTCAGTCCACCATGGGCAATTGCGGCACCCGTTAATCCACCAATGAGTGTATGCGAGGAACTGGAAGGGATGCCGAACCACCACGTTAATAGATTCCAGCAAATGGCAGCTATAATCCCTGCAAGTATCACATGCAAATTTATTTGGAGCGTGTCTACCGTTTTTGCAACCGTGTCTGCAATATTTAAGTCAAATAGAAAAAAGGCTAATAAGTTAAAAAAGGCAGCCCAAATAACTGCTTGGAAAGGACTAAGCACTTTAGTCGAAACAACGGTCGCGATTGAATTTGCCGCATCGTGAAAGCCATTGATGTAATCGAATAGGATGGCTAAAACGATAATTATAATTAGTAAGGTCATTTTTGAGATATTGAGTAAAGCATTAGAAAAAGCGCGCCATTAAAAAATCCTCTCCAAAAGAGAAGGTTGGGTGAGGCATTATTTTTTAAGCATTTTTCACTAAAATATTCTCCAACACATTCGCAGCATCTTCACACATATCGGTAGCTGTTTCTAAAGCAGAAAGCACTTCTTTGTATTTGATTAACGTGATTGCATCTTTCTCGTATTCAAATAAATCAGCTACAGCACTATTAAAAACATAATCTGCTTGATTTTCTATGCTATTAATTCGGATGAGTGAGTCAGCAATATTTCTAATATTTTTAAGATTACGCAACTCACGTATGGCTTTGTCTAGATCCTGACAAGCCTGTAGTACCAGCTCCGACAATTTTTTTATGGGCTCTGTAATGATCGTTACTTTATACAAATCCATGCGATCAGCAGAGCCATGTATATAGTCCGCAATATCATCAAGCGCACCAGCCAAATGATGAATATCTTCACGATCAAAAGGGGTGATAAAATTTTTGCTCAACTCCAGGTAAATCTGGTGGGTGATCCCATCCCCTACATGCTCCAGTTTTTCGATCTCTTTAAATAATTCTGTACGTTTGGCAATATCGTCTGTGTTTACTGCTTCAACGAGATTCTCTCCAAGCTTAATCAGGTTGGCACTGGCTTGCTCAAAAAGAGGGAAAAATTTTCTATCCTTAGGTACGAAATATTGGAATATGCTATTTAATGACATTTTAATAGTTTTTTTACGAAGTTAGGGGCTTCAATATTAAGTTAATGTTAAGCTTTGCCTAAACGATTAGTTTGCTTTTTGCAAAGTAAGTGCAAAAGTAGACCCAATACCTTCTGTACTCCTCACGGTAATTGTTTGCTGATGTGCTTCCATAATGTGTTTTACAATTGCCAAACCTAAACCCGAGCCACCAACCTGTCTCGATCTGCTTTTTTCCACACGATAAAAACGTTCGAACAAGCGAGGAAGATATTTTTCTTCGATACCACAACCATCGTCTGTAACTTCTATTAGTATTTGATCGTGTAGCTCGAATAGCTTTAAAGCGGTCATTCCATCTTCTTTCCCATATTTAAAGGAATTGTCTATCAGATTCACCAACACCTGCCTAATTTTCCCTCGATCTGCCCAAACCCACACGGAGTGATTGTATTTCTCTTTAAAAACCAGACTAATTTTATATTTTTTCGCCTTCATTTCGAGCGAATCAAGCACTTCGATAATGAGGACTGAAATATCAAATTTTTCATAATTGATGGGAATTTCGCCACTTTCTAATTTTGATATTTCATCCAGATCTTTAATCAGAAGACTCAAGCGATCCAGATTCTTAGATGCCTTATCTAAAAATCGATCCTTCATTTTAAGATTATCAATCTCTCCATCCTTTAAAGCCTCAATATATCCCTGCAAAGCAAAAAGAGGTGTTTTAAATTCGTGTGAAAGATTGGAAAGAAACTCTCTCCGAAATTGCTCCTGCTTTTTTAATCCATCAATCTCTATTTTTTTATCCAGAGCCCATATTTTTACTTCATTTTCAACATCATTGATCGGATCAGAGCTTGTATATGCCCCCAATGCATCTTTAAGATCTTTACCCAATTTCAAACTATGTATGAGCTTATAGATCAATTTTATCTTGCCATACACGTATCGTTCGACGAGATAATAAAAAACTAAAAAACTGATGCACAGTGCTATAAAAAATGTAACAAACAACGCATACCAGTCGTTTCGGAAGTAGAAATTAATACAGCCAAGAGAAACTGCAACAGCAAGAGCATTCACGAAAATGAGCAC
>CAIOLR010000267.1 GCA_903859135.1 uncultured bacterium
AATTATGTTTTAACACACAAAAGCTATGTGATCTATACCGATGAACTTACCCCCGCCGTATATCATTCGAAACCATACTTTGTAAGAGTTTTAAAGCAAGATTATAATTTGCGTTATGCTCCTAAAATAGAGAAAGTGAAAAAATCAAATGACGATTTTCAGTTTACCTGTGAGGATAGAACAAATATTATTACAAAGATCAAGATAAATACACGCTTGAAGGTTTTATCAGAAAAAATACAACAGGGAAAAAACTGGCTATTTATTGAGGTTTCCTGTGCCGACACTCACCCAGATCGCTCTTATGATGAATTTAAACCACAAAATATAAGGGGATGGGTTAGTGCCAAGTTTGTCCAGCGTGAATGATTGCCATTGAATATGAAGCGGAACCGATGATAATAAGGTCTGTACGCGAGTATCAACATACAAAAACCAGTAAGTCACTAGCAAGTCATGAAGGTTGGAAATGATATTTCAGGCCCATCATAAACAAATAGCTTCGCAATGGTCTGTGGAATAAAAAGAGGTTATTATACGGGCCTTCTTATGACATAAACAAGTAACAAATGAAGCAGTTAGCAATTATAGTGGTATGCATTCAAATGGCCATAAGTGCCACTTCGTGTGATCAAGAAAATAAAAATGTGCCCCTTGATTTTGTTCGATCCATGTGGAATGTAAGTGCAAATACAAAAGGTAGAATACAAGCTGAAACTTGGTATAAAGACGTAGGGAATGAAGCTGGGAATGCGCATGTTGACATGATACATAAAAATGGAGGTGATTGGTGGCATAGGGATGTAAAAAAGAAGTATCCAAAACATGTGGAGGACTGTGTTCAAATGTTTGCAAAAGACTATGCGGTAGAGCGACTTTTAAAGCAAGACAGTATCTTTGTGAATGACTACAACAAGTGGGCATTTTTCGTTGATAAAAAACACCTAAAAGGACAACCTAACTATGGAGATGATTTTTTTCAACTAGACAAAGACGAGAACTCCTATTTACCAAGTGAAGCAGAAATCCAAAAAATAAAGAAAAAACCAGATTACTACGAAAAACCGAATATTACCTTAGAAGTAATTCTTTATGAGCAAAAAGCAGGGAGCAAGCAATGGGTAGAGATTGATCGACGCAAATACAGAACAGATCAGGAGGGGAATCGTATTTATCCTAAAGGTGAGCACTGGGAATCCGACTTCATCGATCAAAAATTGAAGGAAAGCAATACACATAGCCCAAGAAGGTAATTTTTAGGCTTGATGAAAAAATTAGTGTTACGGTCTACTAAGTCTCAACCGATAAAAGTTCTCTGGCATTTTGTAGTGCATACGCTCCTGGATTTTCGCCACTCAGCATTTGAGCTATTTCGGTCACGCGAGTCTGTTCATCCAGTCGTTCAATACTTGTACGTGTGAGATCGTGCTGTTCGTCTTTATAAACACGATAATGCGCTTTTCCCTTACTGGCTATTTGAGGTAAGTGAGTAATAGCCATCACCTGCATATTTTCGGCTAATTTTTCCATGATCGTACCCACTCTCAAAGCCACTTCACCCGAAATACCGGTGTCAATCTCATCAAAAATAATAGTTGGTAAAGCTGTATGACGAGCAATCAATGATTTAATACTCAACATCAGGCGAGACAGCTCACCTCCAGAGGCTACCTTACTCATAGGCAAAGGCACCTGACCTTTATTCGCACTAAATAAAAACTGAACCAAATCAAGTCCCATCCTATTTAACTGATCTTTGGGCTGCGCTTCATTTTTAATTTGCAGGATCGCATTGGGCATACCCACTTCCATTAAGGTTTGCTGAATTTGTAATTCAAGTTGTGGGATCACCTGGCTACGTTTATCACTCAGGTCGGTAGCCATACTGATCAGTTGACCGTGTAATCGATTTTCCTCCCCTCTCAACCTCTCAATTTCTTCATCACAAAATAGTATGGCATTTAGTTTCTGCGCAATCGCATCCTTCACAAGGAGCAATTCAGAAATGGTATTCACCTGATGTTTTTTTTGCAAACTATATAGGAGATTCAGCCGAGCACTTATTTCGCTAGAACGAGCTTCATTTGTTTGTGTTTGTTGTTCTATTTGATCTATCTCGGAAGCGATATCTTTAATTTCAATCAAGCTGCTATCTAAACGATCGACCAATGAACCAATTTCAGCTTGGTACCGTTGTGCCTGTTGCAGATTTTGAGATACCTCCTTCAGTTGTATTACCGTGGCTTGTTCATGATCAGACAAGAGGTAATATGCTCGAGCAAGATTTCGCTTAATATCCTCTGCATGTGTCAATCGATCTAGTTCTTGCTCTAGCTGTTCCTGCTCATCCGCCTTCAGATTCGCCTGATCTAATTCATCAAACATAAATTGATGGTAATCCTGATCAATTTTCGCCTGACTACTCGTCCGCTCGATTTCTTTTAATTGAGCAACAAACTGTTTGTACAACTTGTAGGTACGTTGATATAAGCTTAATGCCGATTGATTCCCTGCTACAGCATCCAACACAAACAGTTGAAAATCTCCATTATTAATTTCCAATGTTGCGTGCTGAGAATGAATATCAATCAATTGTTCCCCCAATTGCTTCAATACTTGGAGCGTGACGGGTGTATCGTTAATAAAAGCACGCGATTTTCCATCCACTAAAATTTCTCTTCGTAGAATGGTTTCTTGTTCATAATCCAGATCATGATCTAAAAAAAAATCGGCCAAATGATACTCTTTTATCTGGAAGTACCCTTCGATCACACACTTTTTTTGCTGATTGAAGAAATACTTACTTTCTACCCGCTGACCAAGAATGAGCGACAATGCGCCTAAAATAATAGACTTACCTGCACCCGTCTCACCAGTTAGAATATTTAGTTTGTGCGAAAACGAAATGTCTAATGTATCAATTAAGGTGTAATTCCGAATAACTAATCGACTGAGCATAAGCAGGTAGGAATCTAAAAAAATTGAATTTATTGGGCACGTATCTTACTCTATAGCGACAGAACTATTTTTTTAAAGCATCATATTTAAAGCCGTTAGATGGATCGATCTGGGTCAGGATAGAATAGGCTCTCATTCGTTCGTCTACGTCACCTAAACTTAAAACACCCACCACCTCATCAACCTTTGCCGAAATAAAAAGTTGACTTACCATATTCCCCTGTCTTTGTCTATCAATGGTTTGCAATTGAGATAGCATCGACAAAACAGCTTTTCTACCTTCAAAAGGATTTGTAGCTAGCACATCCAATCCCTGTCTGTGGTAGGTATATAAACCTTCACGAATAGGATTGTAATCTCTATTTGAAAAATTCTCAGACAACCAATATCGATTTCTAAAACTTTCATCAGCCTTCCAACCTTTATCTGTAGCACCTTGTGCAGTATTCATCACATTTTGTGCTCTATTATAAAATGCAGTTCCACCCAGCTTTGAAAACGTATCATAGTCCATACCTACAATGGTAAATGCATAAAAGGCCAACAATGAACCTAAGTTACTCGTGTAATTCTGTTCCGAAAAATCTAATGGCTGTCCTAGCGAATACGAAAAATTAAAATCTTTATCACTGGTATTTAAGATAGTGCTATTATAAGCTGTTCCATATACGGGCCTACTAGAATGTATTTGGGCTTCGGCCGTAAAAGCACTTGCTCCATCCCATCCGGTAATAGTGATCACAAAACTGCAATCGATTCGCTCCTGAGGCTTCAGGATATCATCCGTCCACTTTCTGTTATTCAAGAAATCGCTGATGGTTTTCTCGAGTGCGTCAAACGTATTTTTATTAGCAGTAGGTAGTGATGGATATAATAACTTCACCTGCGCATTTAGATCCTGAGAAAATGCACGCAGAGATAAAAAAATAAGCCCACAAAAAAAGAGGTATTTCATACGGATTACAAAGAACATAAAGCTACTATTTTCTGACAAATATCCTTTGCAACGTCTCGCTTTGATTTAAGTTCAACGATTTCTTTATGATGCTGACGGTCAATGATAGTTACCCGATTCGTATCACCCTTAAAACCGGCCCCCTCATCTTTCAGCGAGTTTAATACAATCAGATCGAGATTTTTACTTTCAAGTTTTTTAATAGCATTTGCTTCCTCATCGAAAGTCTCTAGTGCAAAACCGACTAAGATTTGTTCCTTTTTTTTATTCTTTCCCAAGGCCGCAAGAATATCGGTGGTTTTGACGAGGCTGATTTCTATTTCGTTCGGCCCTTTTTTAATCTTCTCTGATGCTACATCTTTAGGGCGATAATCTGCTACTGCTGCGCACATCACAATAATATCACTGTCAACAAACTTATTTTTTGTAGCAATATACATTTCTTCTGCAGATACGACGTCGATTCGCTCAACCCCGTGCAAAGCAGCAAGCGAAGTTGGACCACTGACCAGTGTCACATCGGCACCTAAATCTGTCAGTACTTGCGCAAT
>CAIOLR010000268.1 GCA_903859135.1 uncultured bacterium
AATTTCAGCTGCAACATTTTCATCGTTAACGTCTACACAAATAGCGGCATTAACTCCTGCCCAATTTGGTGAACTCAATCATACAGCTAATTCAGGTCAATTGGCTCAAATGGGATCCGATCAAGCTGTTGGTATTACCTCGGCGCAAATCAAAAAACTGGATGCAAATGATATTGCGGCACTGACTTCTGAAGTCGTTGCAGCACTTTCACCTGCAACACTCGCTGCTGTTGAACCATCCACTTTTTCACAACTCAGTGCAGAAGCGTTTGGCTTGCTAACATCAAAACAAATCGCTGCGCTTACACCTGCGCAATGTAATCAATTCACCAACGGACAAATAATCAAGTTCGGTGCTGATCAAGCAGTGGGCTTAACAACTGCACAATTTGCAAAAATGCAACCGACTATCGTCGCAGCAATTTCTTATGATGCGTTTTCTGCACTCAAGCCCAGCGTTATTCAAAGTTTGGATTTTACCAATTTCACCAATACGCAAGTCTCTTATCTTTCACCTGAGCAAGGTGCTGCGATTACCTCAAAACAAATCAATTTGCTAGATGCGTCTGACCTTGCTGGACTTGATGCCGGTACGCTTACTAATGTCAAACCTGAAAGTTTTAAGGGGTTTAAAGGAAATCTAGTAGGTTCAAGCAACACTGAAACAGCTGCCATTAATGGGCTATCTGTTGACGCGTTATCTGCTATTACGACAGTTCAACTCGCTGCTTTATCTACTGCACAGATAGAAAGTCTGCAAGCACAAAAAATACAGTACCTCAGCGATAACGCACTTGCTTGGCTATACAGCAAAGGATACACAACGATCACTAACTCTAGTCAAACATCTGGTATTCGCACAAGCACTACTGTCAATAGTTCTGATATAGCTAGTGTGATTACACTAGGTAAAAAAGCTATTAATGCTATCGGCAGTAGTCATGCCGATAGCATTTTTGGTAGCGCTTACAATGACACGATTTCAGGCAGTGGTGGTGGAGATATTATCGATGCAGGTTCTGGAAATGACACCATTGTTTTTGCTGTTGCAAATGATTCTATTGATGGAGGTGATGGTAAAGACACGTTAAAGATAGTCGGAGATGCAACACTTGGATCTGATGATAACTTGATTAATGTTGAAACAATTAACATTACTACTTCAGCGATTTTGTCACTTACAACTCAAAGCGAAGATTTCATTATTATTGCTACCGACAACTCAGCGCATACCATTGTGGGTGGATTAGGTAATAACACTATGACGGGTGGAACTGGAGTAGATACGTTTGCTTTTATTCCAACTGCTTCGATAATTGGCACAAGTTTAGATGTAATTACAAATTATGTAAGTGACACAGACATACTTCAATTCAACAATATTAGCGGCTCTGCAGTATCTATTGCATTGCCAAATATTGACACATCAGCAAATGTCGCTGCTTCAAATGTGCAAATTAACAACGTTGGCTTGATTACTTTCAACACTGCTGACAACACTTATGATAAAAAAGTCATAGCCATTCAAGCTGACACTGGACTAAATGCTGCTGGTCAGGTCGCACTTTTTAACTCAGGTACTGATAGTTATGTTTATTACTCTGGTATATCATCAAGTGATTCGGATGACCAAATTGTAAAGTTATCTAAAACAGTTGGCACAGGTTTAAAAATAGGTACTTCAGGAACGATTACGGCCGTTAACGCGACTATCAATTCAATAATAGGTACATCTCTCGCCGACACTCTTACAGGAACTGCCGCTATAGATCTTATTAACGGTCTCACTGGTAATGATTCAATAAGTGGTTTAGCTGGAGATGATTATTTATTAGGTGCCGAGGGGGATGATACTTTAAAAGGTGGAGACGGTGCTGATTCACTTGAAGGCGGTGCAGGCAACGATAGTTTACAGGGTGGCGGAGACGGAGATAGATTAGACGGTGGCTTGGGTGATGACACTCTTGATGGTGAAGCTGATGGTGTATGGGGTGACTTAGTTGATTATCGTCTATCACCAAGTGCTGTAACTGTTAATTTAACAACTGGCACTGCAACTGGTGGTGAAGGTAATGACACCTTAATTAATATTGAACATATTTATGATTCCCCATACGATGATACTCTGACTGGCGACAACAAAGATAATGTTTTTAAGCTCAGTAAAGGCAATGATGTAGTTGATGGTGCAGGTGGTTATAATTTAGTTTGGTATGCAGAAGCACCAACAGGTATTAACCTCACTTTAGATGCGAATGGCACAGGTAACGCTACAGATTTAATTTCAACAAATCATAATATCGGATTTGATTCATTCACAAATATTCGAGGAGTAATTGGAAGTAACTCTGCTGACCAAATTAACTTCAATACTTTATACGGTATTGCTAAAGGACGAATGGGAAATGATACTCTTCTTGGAGGGAACGGAGATCAAAACTTTATTGGTGGTAGTGGCAATGACACTATTGATGGCGGAGATGGTTTTGATACAGTCATTTACTTTGATGATGGTTTTGATTCATCATTCAATCCACTTTTAGATACACCTACTGAAATTAAAAGTCATGGTGTAACCGTCAATTTAAAGACAGGGGTCGCAACAGATAACTGGGGGAATACCGATACATTGAGCAATATTGAAAGTATTATTGGTTCAGCCTTCAATGACGGACTAACAGGAGATGATTCTAACAATAACTTAGAAGGTGGTTCAGGTTCGGATACTTTAATTGGAGGAAATGGTTCAGACATATATGTTTACAATTACTCTTCTGAATCATCACTGGATAATGCAGATAAAATTACCGGGCTTTTTGATGGTGGATCAGCTGATTTTATACATTTGAATATGAAAGTTGGAAACCTAGCAGTTATTCAGTCACAAAATGCGAATTTGAGTTTAGCATCACTAAATACATCATCTATCAATGCACTTTTAAATTCAACAAATGGAACACTTAGCAATCGTTTTGCGGGTGGCAACAATACAAATGTAGCAATAATCTCAACTAGCGATAATAAAAAAATATTTGTAATTGATATTGACGGTTCAGGAACATTTACAAGTGCTGATATGTTAATGGATGTGTCAAATTCAAC
>CAIOLR010000269.1 GCA_903859135.1 uncultured bacterium
AAATTGCCACTGGGATTCTGATAAATCGGTTGGATACATTTTTTTGAAGTTTCGTCACAACAAAAAAGACTATTTCCAATCGCTTTTCAGGCCTATAATATTATTCCTTTTTCATTTTTAAACAGGCTCTCAGTAAACGCACAGTGGACAGCGTATTTTACATCGCTACGAGGGGGCTTTCTCTCACACAAAAAAATTAAAAGGCTTCCAAATCATCAATCATTTTCAAAAGGGCAAATCATCATCTGGGCTATTTTCATAGCTCATAGGCTCCTCTTCTTTACTTTGTTGATTCAAGCGCTCTATATCTTTATCCGAATCATCTTTACGACCCAACATCGTAAAATGATCGGCTACAATCTCAGTGATCTGTTTCGTATTCCAACCCCTATCCTCAAACGAGCGAGTTCTTAGCTTTCCCTCCAGATAAATCAATTTGCCCTTTTGCAAATATTTGGATGCCGTATCGGCTAAACCTCGCCACATCACAATAGGATGCCATTCTGTTTGCTCTACTTTTCGTCCATCTTTAGTCGTATATGTTTCTGAAGTAGCCAACGAAAACCGTACGACAATAGTTCCATTTTCGAGATAGCGAACTTCCGGATCTTTACCTAAATGACCTATTAAAATAACTTTGTTAATAGTTGACATCGTTTTACCTCCTAATTTTAAAATGCAAGAACCACAATATTTATTTTGCAAATTTCGTTATTTACGCAGATACTTGCCCCCTATATTTTTAACTCAAAATATTTTTCAACTATCTTAATAAAAGACATTTATCATTTCCCATTACGGGTGTATGACAAATCTGCATATATGATTTACTTGTACCCTTCGTCAAGCTTAGGGTACAAGTGAAAAAACTTCAAGGATGTACATTTGTCATACCCACCATTACTTACCATAAATTCATTCACAATTAAAAAATGAAAAATTTAGAGCTAAAAACACTTGGAACTCCAGAAATGGATACCAACGAAATGAAAACCCAAAATGGTGGTTGTAGTACAACCGAATTCGCACTTATCGCAAATAAGTATTATGCCCCAGGAGGAACAGATTGAAAACTTCAAGAAAAAATAATTACATGTGTTAAAGTATTGAGGATTTGACACTTCTGGGATAAAATTCTAATAACATCAGTAACCAAGTAAAGCTATATTTTATAAGTGCCTATATGGCTACATATAGAATATAGCTTTTAAAAACATCAGTTAATTATTAGAGCTTCGCTATTTCCACCTTCAAGCAAAATAATTTTCAAAAAAATCAACTATAAGTTTGGGTTGCGCTAGATTTTCAAGATCCTCATTTGCAACATAAAGCCAATCATTGCCGACGTGGTACTGCTCCAAAAAATTTTCTATTTCGATAAACTGAGCAAAAAGCGTTTGGTGACTTAAAAGATGCTTCACCGTATCCGAAACGGAACGAATAATCACCCGATCCCCAAAAGCTTGTTTAAACGCATCCGTTTGAATCAACTCTTCAGCTAAAATTGGATTTTCGGTTTCAAAAAGGGGAAATTCATGCAAATTTTGCCAAATATCATTTGGGCCTCGTTTGTTCATCAGTACGAAACCATTTTTTCGGGCTATAATAAAATTAAAGTATCGCTCCTTTACTTTCTTTGGTTTCAGTTTAACGGGTAGCAAATTTATTATTCCCAATTGATTCGCTTGGCAACCCGATTGAATGGGGCAAATTTCACAAGCTGGATTTTGAGGTTTACACTGCAAAGCACCAAATTCCATCATCGCCTGATTATATATCCCAGGTTGCGATTGATCCAATAACTGATTTGCTAAGTCCGTAAAAACAGTTTTACCCTTGGGAGAATTGATAGGTGTATCGATCCCAAAATAACGCGAAAGCACACGAAATACATTTCCATCAACTGCAGCTCGAGGTTCATTGCCTGCAAAAGATGCGATCGCCGCCGCCGTGTATTCTCCGATACCTTTCAGTTTTAATAATTGATGATAATGGGTCGGGAAACGCCCAGCGTAATCGCTGAGAATCACTTGAGCTGTATGATGCATGTTCCGAGCGCGTGAATAATACCCTAATCCCTGCCACAGTTTCAATATTTCATCTTCACTTGCAGCAGCAAAATCCGACACTGTTGGATAGCGTTCCACAAAGCGATAGAAATAAGGCATGCCCTGCTCTACACGTGTTTGCTGCAGAATAATTTCGGAAAGCCAAATAATGTAAGCATCCTTTGTATTGCGCCAAGGCAAATCGCGCTTATTTCGTTGATACCAAGCTATAATATCCTGGATCATCTCTTGTCCATATCAAAAACGTAAAAAAACAAAGCCTTCTCTTTTGGAGAAGGCTCAAAAATAAAATTGTTGCAGTATTTACTTGCCTTTATACTCTTGGTTCAATCCTTTGATAACCTCCTTAGTTACATCTAAGCTTCCATCAGCAAATAATAAAACTGGATTCGACTTTGAATATGTAAGAACCATTTTGTAGCCTTTGTCTTTGGCGTGCTTTTTCAAATATGCAGACACATTATCATACAATTTTTCATTTTCTGCAGCTTCA
>CAIOLR010000270.1 GCA_903859135.1 uncultured bacterium
TCTGCCTGCACTTTTTTTTATCCCCAAAAATTAAAAATCACTTTTTGAGGACCGACTAGTTAAAATTAAATTATATTATGAAAATACATAAATCAATAGGGTGCTGTTTGCTAGTGGCTATACTAGCAACAAGTCATTGGGCTAAAGCCGATGAAGGTATGTGGTTGCCTATGCTCATTGGAAAAAATTATGAGCAAATGAAGAAGCAGGGTTTCAAATTAACTCCTGACGATTTGTACAGTGCCAATAAAATAAGTATCAAAGATGCCATCGTGTCTTTCGGGGGATTTTGTACCGGGGAAATTGTTTCAAAAAATGGATTGATATTCACCAATCATCATTGTGGTTACGATGCAGCGGCGTCCAATTCTACGTCTCAAAATAATATTCTCGATAACGGGTTTTATGCCAAGTCATACGCAGAAGAAAAACCAATACCAGGTCTTTTTGTTCGATTTTTAGTTCGCATGGAGGACGTTACACCACAAGTAATGACAGCTGTTCAGGGTGTTTCTGATCAAGAAAGAGCAGCAAAAATTAGCGAAATAACGAAGCAAATTAGTGCAAATTCAACGAATGGACCTACGCAAGAGGGAGAGGTGAAGGATATTTTTAAAGCGAATCAGTATTTGTTGTTTGTTTACGAACGATTTAATGATGTTCGTTTAGTGGGGATACCTCCTCAGTCTATCGGAAAATTTGGTGGCGATACTGACAATTGGGAATGGCCACGTCATACGGGCGACTTTTCTATTTTTAGAGTATATGCTGGCGAGAACAATCAGCCAGCAGCTTATTCAGCCAGTAATAAACCATATGTGTCAAAAAAGTTTTTACCAGTGTCTATCAAGGGGGTGAAAAATAATGACTTCACCATGGTTTATGGGTTTCCTGGTCGCACCGATCGTTTTTTGACTTCCTACGGGGTTCAGGTGGCTACTGAAAAAATCAATCCAACTATTGTTAAACTGCGTGACATTCGTTTAAAAGCATGGAAGGAAGAAATGGACAAAAGTGTCGATACTCGACTAAAATTATCATCACAGTACGCCAGTATTGCCAACTATTGGAAGTATTATATTGGGCAAACAGAACAGTTGAAGCGTTTAAATATCCGTGCAGAAAAGCAAAAGAAGGAGATGGAGTTTACCAAATGGGTTTCTTCCAAGCCAGAGTATATGAATCTGATGGCTCAATATGAACAAGCCTATAAAGCATATGAGCCTTATGCCGTTCAGCATGTATATGCAGGAGGCAATGGCCTTTTGGCTTCAGTTTGGGTACGTAATGCAAATACCTTGGCAGCAGCATTAGATACAAGAGTTACAAAAAAAGATGATCAAGCATTTTTATCTACCTTAAATGAAGATCTCGGCAAGATGCTAAGGAATTATGAGAACACGTATAGTGAAAATGCGGATAAGAAGATATTCGCACAAATACTAGCAGCTTTTTATGTGGATGTTCCAAAATCTCAGCATCCAGCATTTATGACCAAAATAGTGCAGGATAACTGGGCGGGTTCACCAGAAGATAGTTTTAAAAAATATGCCGATTATTTATGGAATAAAAGTGTTTTGATAAAGCCAGCAAGTGCTCGTGATTTTTGGGCTAATCCGAGTAAGGATGTCTTAGAAAGTGATCCAGGATATCTTTTTGCCAAAAATTTGGTACCATCAACCTATGCCAAAGCAAATTTTGGTACCGTTATGTCCGATTTAGAAGGAACGAAAACCAAACTGGATAATTTGTATTTGAAAGCCTTGTTAGATAAAAATAAAGACATGTTGATGTATCCGGATGCAAATTCAACCATGCGTATCAGCTATGGACAAGTGCAAAGTTATTCCCCAAAAGACGCCATCACATACAACACCACTACCACTATTGATGGTATGATGGCTAAATACGAACCTGGAAATGGCGAGTTTGATTTGCCTCAATCCTTGTTAAAGGCCTACGAGAAACATGATTTTGGTCGATATGCTGAAAATGGAACTTTGCCCGTCGCATTTATTAGTAATAATGATATCACGGGAGGTAATTCAGGTTCGCCTGTGATTAATGCAGATGGTGAACTTATTGGTTTGGCTTTTGATGGAAACTGGGAAGCAATGAGTGGTGATATTGCTTTTGATAAGAAGTATAAACGTACCATATCGGTTGATACTCGCTTTGTATTGTGGTGCATTGATGTACTTGGTGGAGCTAAAAATATCATTGATGAGTTGGATGTAAGAATGTAAAAGCCTCGTCTTCATTCTGTTTTTAGTGACTTTCGTTGATGTAATTATAAGGTTATTTTAAAATCATTAATCAAAATTAATTATGAAAAATAAGATCCTATTTGTCGCGTCTCTCTTGTTCGGCTTCATGTTTATTAATGCTGGGCTTAATAAGTTTTTAAATTATATGCCCATGCCTGATCACTTACCCGAAAAAATGGTAAAAGCAATGTCTGCTTTTATGGAAATAGGGTGGCTTATGCCATTAACTGGAGTTACTGAAATCGTTGGTGGTTTATTGATTATCCATCCAAGAACAAGGGCATTAGGTGCATTGATTATTTTTCCAGTAATGGTTGGCATATTCTTAACAAATATGGTACAAGACAGTAGAGGTTTACCAATCGCAGCAATTTTAGGTGCTATTTTAGTTTGGATACTGGTTGATAATAGGGAAAAATACCTGCCGATGATTAGGTAGAAATAGAGTTGCATTTGGCATATAGCATAATTCAATTATGGTATATATGCCAAATGTACACTGTGGGGGGCTAAAAATTTTCTGTTCAGTATGTAACGAATCGCCAGATTCAGGGGGCAAGCCCAGTACCACCTAGTCATGCCCCTTTTTAGTGATACACGAACTCGCCAAATTCAGACTGTATATGTAGTGTTTTGGATTTAGCCTTTTCTACACGTCCAATAATTTGGGCATCAACCTGAAACTCTTTGCTTATTGAAATAATTTCGCTGGCAATTGTTTCAGGTACATAAAATTCCATTCGGTGACCCATGTTAAATACTTTATACATTTCATGCCAAGTGGTACCCGATTCTGATTGAATCAATTTGAATAGGGGGGGGGCAGAAAATAAGTTGTTCTTAATAATGTGCAGGTTATCTACAAAGTGCAAAACTTTTGTTTGGGCACCTCCGCTACAATGTACCATGCCGTGAATTTGGGGACGGTGTCCTTCCAGTATTTTCTTGACAATTGGAGCGTAGGTCCTCGTGGGGGATAAAACTAGTTTTCCTATATCTATTCGGTTCTCTCCAATCTGAATTTCGTCTCTTAGTTTTTTGGTCCCAGTAAAGACGAGTTCACTAGGAATAGTGGGATCATAACTTTCAGGATATTTGTTTGCAACATATTGGTGAAATACATCGTGGCGTGCAGATGTAAGCCCATTGGAGCCTATTCCACTGTTGTATTCTTTTTCGTACGTGGCTTGTCCATAGGAGGCTAAACCAACGATTACATCACCAGACTGAATGCGATGGTTTGAAATGACGTCGGCGCGTTTCATTCGGCAGGTAACGGTGGAGTCAACAATAATGGTGCGGACAAGATCACCAACATCTGCAGTTTCGCCCCCCGTAGAATAAATTCCAATACCTAGACTGCGTAACTCGCCTAAAATATCTTCAGTACCATGAATGATTTCTGCGATCACCTCACCCGATATTTGGTTTTTATTTCGTCCAATGGTAGATGATAGCAAGATGTGATCCGTAGCTCCTACGCACAGCAGGTCATCTAAATTCATGATGATGGCATCTTGTGCGATTCCTCGCCAAACAGACAGATCGCCCGTTTCTTTCCAATAAATATAGGCTAGTGCCGATTTTGTTCCAGCTCCGTCGGCGTGCATGATGTTGCACCAAGCTTCATCACTTCCCAAAATATCAGGTACAACCTTGCAAAATGCGTTTGGAAAAATACCTTTATCTATGTTCTTGATGGCATGATGTACATCTTCTTTATCGGCAGAAACGCCGCGTTGGGTATATCGTTGGTTTGACATTGGAAGCAAAAGTAATAGATAGTTTTGGGTAATTTTTCTGATTTGAACAGAGAGTAGTTGTTTAATCTCAATAATCCCTCAAATTATCTTAGCCTAAATTATCGTAGTTTTGCCACATTGCAACTTGCCCCTTATGAGAAAAAACAAATTAACCTTGTTCATATTCATTGCTTTTGTTTTGGGTATATCTGCAGGATATATTCTTAATACTAAATGGATAAATTCCTACAACGAGCAAATTGTTAAATCCGATTTCCAAGTCAAAGCTATTCAAGCAAACATGGCGGCAATGGCTGATACGACCAATAACGCACAATACCCTGTATTAAAGAAAGAGTTAGCAAAACAAGTGAAAATCCGTAAAGAAAATGATTCTATACGTGAGAAAAAGCTGGAACCATTGACCTTATTGAGTGATATTTTTTTGCGTTTAATTAAGATGATCGTGGGGCCATTGATTTTTACTACACTGGTTGCAGGTGTAGCTAAGGTCGGCGATATTGGAGCAGTAGGCCGGATAGGTGGAAAAACAATGCTCTGGTTTATGAGCGCAAGTCTGCTCTCTTTGCTTCTTGGGATGATTTTGGTGAATATTTTTAAACCAGGAGTCGCAATGCATTTACCGCTGCCCGATAGTCACGTGAGTACTGGGATTCAAAAAGGAGCGTTGTCTTTGAGAGATTTTGTAGCCCATGTGTTTCCAAAAAGTTTTGTTGAGGCGATGGCTACCAATGAGATTTTACAAATTGTGGTGTTTTCGTTATTCTTTGGAGTAGCCACTGCTGCCATCGGAGAAAAAGGCTTGATCGTGGTGAAGGCGATGGATGCTTTTGCACACGTAATTTTAAAAATAACATCGTATGTAATGAACTTTGCTCCATTGGCTGTTTTTGGTGCAATGGCTGCAATTATTGCTAAACAAGGATTAAGCATCTTATCTACCTACGCCATTTTTGTTACTGAATTTTATTTCGGATTATTCATACTATGGTTGGTTTTGATTTTGATTGGATTTGCAATTCTAAATAAAAGGGTAATCGGGCTGATCAGTAGCTTAAAAGAAGCGATTCTCATAGCTTTTAGTACAGCGAGTAGTGAGGCTGCTTATCCTAAAACGTTGTTACAACTCGAGCGGTTTGGGTGCAACAGTAAAATCGTCAGTTTTGTGTTGCCTTTGGGATATTCCTTTAATCTAGATGGCTCCATGATGTATATGACTTTTGCATCCCTCTTTATCGCACAATCGTACGGAATACATTTATCCTTTGAGCAACAAGCATCCATGCTTTTAATATTGATGTTGACGAGTAAAGGCATTGCCGGTGTTCCAAGAGCATCTTTAGTAGTTATTGCAGGTACGATTGCCACATTTAATATTCCGGAAGCAGGGGTGGCATTACTTATTGGAATCGACCCACTTTTGGATATGGGGCGATCTGCTACGAATGTGATTGGTAATAGTATTGCGACCGCGGTGGTTAGTAAATGGGAAGGCGAATTAACGCATCCGATAATAAACGAAAATAATATTGATTGATATGAATGATAGAAGTAAGAAAATATTTTTGGCTATCTGTATAGTTGTTCCCTTTGTGTTGTACTGCGTGTACTACTATGGAACGATGGTCAAAAATGCACCTTATAAATTCGCTGAATTTAAGTCCATCACATTTAAATATGGCTTAGGAGATAAGCTAATCAATCAATATGACTCTCAAAGTGGAATATACCAATATGTCAATGAGCATGATTCGCTGGTTCAAACAACGGTCAAGTTATCCAAAGATGAATTATTGTATTTACACCGAAAAGCAGCGGAACTAGGCTTCTGGAATTTTCCAGAGGTGCTTGAGGCTACAAAAAACAAACGTAGCAGTACGCCACATTACTATATTGAGTATACCTACGAACGTAAGAGTAAGCACGTACTCTTTGATCTTGATTACAACAAGGACGTAAAGTTGAAGGATGCGGTCACTCAATTGCTCAAAGAGCTAAGCAAAATGATCAGCGATGCGCAAGATAGATCGTATAAATCTAGTTCGGCGAAATAAGGTTTCGCCGAGTGCTCTTCGGTAGTGTATCTAAATGTATGATGGATCATTTTTTGATAAAATTTGACTACAAAGACTGAAAAACAAACTGCTTTTAAA
>CAIOLR010000271.1 GCA_903859135.1 uncultured bacterium
AATAAAAGAATAAAATAAAAATAAAAAGAATGTCAATTTTTATAATAAAAACACACCCAAAATGATCAAAAATTTTTCTGCAGATTATATTTTACCTGTCAATCAAGCGCCCATTCGCAATGGGGTTGTGTCGGTTACTGAAACTGGCGAAATTATAGGACTTTATGAAAATGCTGATTCAGCAGAGATTAAAGGACAAGAAATAGAACACTATGAAGGTGTAATTGTTCCTGGTTTTGTGAATTCGCACTGTCATTTAGAGCTTTCTCATTTGCATCAACAAATAGCCGAAAGCGAAGGCTTACTTTCGTTCCTCAGCTCAGTTATTCATACACGTAAAGCGGAAGATAGCACTGTAAAAGAAGCAATTGAGAAAGCCGACAAGGCCATGTTTGAAAATGGGATCGTCGCAGTGGGGGATATTTGCAATACAGCTTTGTCAAAAGAAACCAAAGAAAAAAGTGCTATCTACTACCATAGCTGCATCGAAGTATTTGGTTTTAATCCCGAAAAGGCACAAGAAGTACTCGATGCTAGTTTGGCTTTGCAAGAAGAGTTTGGTTCATTGCCAACATCCATCGTGCCACATGCTCCTTATTCTGTTTGTAAAGATCTATTTCGAATCCTAAGGCACTTCTGCCGCGAGGGTGATAATGTACTAACGATCCACAATCAGGAGTCTGATGAGGAAAATAAATTTTATCGATACAAAACTGGCGAGTTTGTTGATTTTTATGAAAACCTACTAAAATTAGATATCAGCTTTTTCAAGCCACAAGCTCGGGATTCGGTACAGTCGGTCGTTCCACTATTGTCGAAAAAGCAAAAAGTAATGTTGGTTCATAATACGTATACCAGCTTGAAAGATATTTCTTTTGTCAATCGTCTTGACCGTGAAGTAACATGGTGTTTTTGTCCAAATGCAAACTTGTATATAGAAAAAAAACTTCCGAAACTCGACATATTTGTGCATAGCGGTGTCAATATTAGTTTAGGAACAGACAGCTTGGCATCAAATGATAAACTATGTATGCTGTCCGAGTTGAAAACAATCAGCCAACACTTTCCATCAATCTCTTTAGATACCAGTATTTCTTGGGCAACCTTAAATGGAGCAAAACACTTTGGTATTGATAACAAATTTGGATCGATTGAATTGGGTAAAAAACCTGGATTAAATCTAATTACAGAAGTCGATGGTTTAAATCTAACCGAAGCATCCGCTGTTAAAAAATTGATCTAAATTTTTGGCTAAAAATCCTGATAAAATTGCAGTTTTGCAGGCATGAATCCCATCAGGAAATTATTTGGAATCGAGTATCCCATTGTACAAGCTGGGATGGTTTGGTGTAGTGGTTGGCGACTGGCGGCAGCTGTATCTAATGCAGGTGGCTTGGGTTTGATAGGGGCAGGATCCATGTATCCACAGGTATTGCGCGAGCATATTCAAAAGTGTAAACAAGCCACCAGCAAGCCATTCGGAATCAATATTCCGTTACTCTATCCAGATATCGATCAAATTATGCAGATCGTGATTGAGGAGGATGTAAAAATTGTTTTTACTTCTGCAGGCAATCCAGCCACCTGGACTGGCTTTCTCAAAGAAAGAGGCATTACGGTTGTACATGTCATTGCCAACAAAAAATTTGCTAAAAAGGCCGAAGATTGTGGTGTTGATGCCATTGTAGCCGAAGGATTTGAGGCAGGTGGACATAACGGTCGCGAGGAAACGACTACGCTCTGCTTAATTCCTATGATACGCGAACGTATTTCGATCCCATTATTGGCCGCAGGTGGCATCGCAAGTGGGAAAGCAATGTTGGCATGTATGGTTCTTGGGGCGGATGGCGTACAGATAGGATCCCTTTTTGCAGCTTCTACAGAATCATCTGCACATCAAAATTTCAAACAAGCCATTATTAATGCCGACGAAGGAGATACCAAAGTCCGTTTACAGTCGGTAGTTCCAGTACGTTTGCTAAAAAATACATTTTACCAAAAAGTAGAGGAGGCCGAATCGGCATGTGCAAGCAGAGATACTTTAATTCAGCTACTTGGACATGGCCGTGCAAAACGAGGTATGTTTGAAGGTGATTTGGATGAGGGAGAATTAGAAATTGGACAAATTGCATCCGACATTACTGAAATAAAACCTGCAGCAGAAATTATGCAAACGATTTGGGCGGATTTTTTGAGAGAAAGGGATAGAATATGCAGCCTCACCCCAACCCTCTCCTTGGCAGATGGAGCCAAGTCAATATTTTAAGTATGGAATTTTTCATGAAAAAGCCATGATATTTTATTAAGTACTGAACACGAATTACTCGGCACTAAATACCATTATGAAGCATTTAAATATCAAGATATATGGCAAGGTACAGGGCGTTTTTTACCGTGTAACAACCAAGGCAGTAGCTGATCAGCTCGGCGTTAAAGGCTTTGTGAGAAACGAAAAAGATGGCACTGTATACGTTGAGGCTGAAGGGGATGAATTTTCTCTTGGCGAGTTTTTAGAATTTTGTCACAAGGGACCTGATAAAGCCGTCATCGAAAAAGTAGAAACTGCAGAGACTGAACCAAAAAACTATCGTAATTTTGAGATCCTGAAAAAATAAGGTCTCACCCAAACCCACTCCATTTAGACAGGCTCAATGCCCGAAGGAGAGGGAGTTAAATATATATTTGAGTTTTGTCAACCCTAAAACGATTTGCTGGTCAGACAGCTATTTATGGTCTTAGCACCATTTTGTCGAGGTTACTCAATTTCTTGCTCACGCCTATATATATACGCTTGTACAACGCCAAAGTGTATGGCATCTTCACCTACCTATATAGCTGGGCTTCGATGCTAAATGCAATTTTGGCATTCGGCATGGAAACCACATTTTTTCGCTACCTCAATAAGTATGAGAATAAAAAAGATCAGGTTTACAATAATACCTTCCTAGCTGTTGCTACAACAGCACTCTTATTTTTGCTATTCACGATTTTTTTTGCAGATGGTATTGCTTCCTGGATGCAAAGAGACCATAGTAGCTATCATGTAGACTATGTTCGTTACGTAAAATATTTCATCTACATCTTAGTTGCGGATGCATTGGCCGTCATTCCATTTGCGAAGGTACGGGCTGATGGTCGGCCTATCCGCTATGGGATGATCAAGTTTGTGAATATTCTCACATTTATCGGATTGAACTTGGCATTTCTATTTCTGATCCCATACATCATCAAATCTGGAGGCTCTGTAGCCTTATTTTTATCAGAATGGTATCGTCCCCAATGGGTTGGCTATGTTTTTATTTCTAACCTCATCGCCAGTATTCTTACGCTTATCCTTTTACTTCCCGAACTCCTAAAACTCAAAGTGAAATATGATGGACCGCTCGTCACAGAAATGCTTTGGTACAGCTTTCCTGTATTAATTGCAAACATTTCATTTATCATCAATGAAAATATTGATAAAATATTTTTGGGGAGATTTTTACCCCCTAGTATCAGCGAGCAGGAAATGGGTATTTATGGTGCTTGTTGCAAGCTGGCTATTTTTCTAAATATTTTCATACAAGCCTTTCGTTTGGGGGCCGAACCTTTTTTCTTCAGTCATGCCAAAGCTGAAAATGCAGGGCAGACATATGCTCGAGTCATGAATTATTTTGTTATCACCATTTCTGTAATTTTTATTGCACTGACGGCCAATATTGAAATTCTTAAATATTTTATCAGAGGAAGTCATGCGCAACAGGAATTGTATTGGTCAGGATTAAATGTGGTGCCTATTTTATTATTTGGATACGTGAGTTTGGGAATTTATATGAATTTATCAATCTGGTATAAATTGTCAGATCAAACACGCTTTGCTCTGTACATCTCGGGGGTTGGAGCTGCATTGACAATCGTACTGAATGTTATTTTTATCCCGCGCTACAGTTACATGGCATCTGCCTGGTCATCATTAATTGCATATGCAACAATGATGATATTATCCTATTTAATGGGGCAAAAAAATTATCCCATACCCTACCATTTGAAAAAAAACGTAGCCTATCTCCTATCTGCTATTGGCATTGTATATCTGTCATTTGTCATATTTGATCGCAATATTATTATTGGAAATTTATTACTGCTACTTTTTATCATTATCACTTTTCTTATCGAGCGGAAAAGAATTTTAAAGTTCTCCAAACTAGGATTAAAAAAAAATTGGTAGTGTATCTAAATGTATGATGCCCCTTTTTAGGGATAAAAAAGCATGAATTTAGATTTTCATAAACTGCTTTTAAA
>CAIOLR010000272.1 GCA_903859135.1 uncultured bacterium
ATCTAAATGTATGATGGATCATTTTTTGATAAAATTTGACTACAAAGACTGAAAAAAAACTGCTTTTAAATGCTTTAAAAGCAGTTTATGAAAATCTAAATTCATGCTTTTTTATCCCTAAAAAGGGGCATCATACATTTAGATACACTACCGGACTTTTTACAAGAATATAGCTATTCTCCATTATACATCATAAAAATGTAGGCTATAGTATTTTGCATTTTCAGCCTAAATGGTAGCTTTGTACACTTTAAAAAAGATAAAAAACAACGACTCCATTATGAAAAGACTATTGATATTAAGTATAGCTGCATTGGTTTCTATGTCTGCTTTTGCTCAAACTAAAGAGCCTCGCAAAGTTAAATATATTGTAAAAGGAGGTTTAACATTTCCGAAGTTTTTGTATTCGGGCAAAAATGATGTATCTACGGTAAGATCTAATACTGAGTTTTATGTAGGCGCTTTGGCTAGTGTACCTGTTTGTAAGACACTATCAGTTCAGTCAGGTTTATCTTTAGTTGGTAAGGGTAATAGGGCAGCGTATGCAAATTATGTGGAATACATTGACTTGTTATACCTTGAAGTTCCTACAAACTTAGTTACTACTTTTGATATAGGTAGTACAGGTAGTATTTTTGTTGGTGCTGGCCCCTACTTAGGTTTTGGATTAAGTGGCGGTGTTCGAAAAGATAATATTGGAGGAATTTCATCGGAAGAAGACATTACTTTTGGCAATAGTCCTAATATGTATCAAGGGGTCGATTTTGGATTTAATTTCTTGTTGGGCTACCAGTTAAAAAATGGCCTTGGTGTGAATGGTGGCTATAATATAGGTATTACTAACGTGTATGATAATCCAGCTAAGAAGCAAAAAACTATGAATAGTGGATTTTCTTTGGGATTATGTTTTTCATTTTAGATATGTGTAAGGCTAATTAAGGGTTTTTCTATCACACCCCTCTCCTCTTTGTTATAGGTAGCGTTTATTTACTTAAACGCTACCTATCTTATTTTGAACATTACCCCAGACTTCTCCACTTCGACAAACTCAATGTCCAAAAAAGGAAAGAGAGACAGGGGGAAGCCGCTGTTAATTTATCAATCAAGCTTTGGGTATGCCATTGAGACTAAAACAAGTTCAATCATTCCCTTATTTTATTATGAAATCTAAAATTAATTCTAATATAAAATTTATAACAATTCTGTTCGTTATTTTTGTTTCTGCGGCGGAAATTGATATTTGCGTGCCCAGTTTTCCTCAAATACAAAACGAATTTGGTCTATCTCCATTCAAAACAGAGGCTCTATTAGGTGCGAACCTATTATTTCACTGTATTGCAGCATTATTTGCTGGAACATTTGGTGATAAGTATGGCAAGAAGAGGATGATAAATACAGGCTTTGTTATTTTCATATCAGGTAGCTTGTTGTGCTTTTTTGCTCCTGGATACAATTCGTTGATATCTGGGAGAATTTTACAGGGTATAGGTATATCGGCATCCCTCGTTTTGGCGCCTATTATGATTCTTGATCTCTACGAAAAAGAAAAGCAACAAAAAATGATGAGTATGCTTAATGGTTTCGTTACGTTAGCCATTTGCCTAGCACCAATTATAGGCAGTTATGCAACACTACTATTCAACTGGCGTGCTAATTTTCTACTACTAACCCTACTAGGATTAGTAGCATTCGGCATGTTTCATATCTTTATTACAAGCGATAAAAATATCAACTCTAACGCTAAGCTTTCAATTCGAGACTATACCATCGTTTTTAAATCCAAAGAAGCAGTCCTGTACATCTTTGGCCTTGCTATTTGTATTGGGGCCTATTATACATTCGTTGGTATGTCTTCAATCATCTACATAGATTCATTCGGAGTTAGCTTGAAAAACTTCGGTGTTTATCAAGGCCTATTAACATTTACTTTTGGAATAGTGAGCATCTTTAGTGGAAGTATCATACATAAAATAGGCAAAAAAACATCCTTTATGATTAGTTTGGGATTAATGGTTGTCTTTCTTCTACTTTGCCTATTCGCTATTGTATTCAATATTCAAAATCCCAATTATATCACAGCTATTATTTTGGTGTTATCCGTTGGAGTTGTTATCCCGTGTAATGTGATGTATGTCTTGGGCTTAGATTCAATTGCTGGAGCTAGCGGGAAAATATCTGGCTTACTTACTACGGGCAAATGGTTATTTACTATTGTTGGTATTCAAACTGCTTCCTACTTTTACACCCACGATTTTAGGTCAACTGGTCTTTTAATATTCGTGATGGAATTTGCTACATTGGTTATCTTACTAGTGCTCCTCAATAGAAATAAGAAATTTCATCAAGAAGTTTATTACGATACCATTGGTGAATAAATTGCTCAATCATGTTGATGTGTATAGTGAATTAAATTTGTCATACGCATCAACATGATCAACTAAACCTATTAATTCAAATTTTAAAAAAAACCACATGCCAACATTTGATATCGTAAGTAAAATTGATAGTCAAACACTCGATAATGCAATTAACAATGCAAAAAAAGAAATATTGAATCGATTCGATTTTAATGATTCAAAAAGTACTGTTGAGCTCGATAAAAAAACAAATGAAGTAACAATCGTTACCGAAAATGAAATGCGTTTAAAGGCCATCGAAGACTCCATTATATCGCGTATGGTTAAACAAGGCCTAGATCCTAAAAGTATGGACTTTGGCAAAGAACAATATGCCTCGGGAAGCATGATTCGAAAAGAAATTAAAATCAAAGAGGGTATTGATAAAGAAACTGCCAAAAAATTGGTTAAGGCAATAAAAGATAGTGGAATAAAAGTACAGGCATCCATCATGGATGATCAAGTGCGTGTTCAGGGTAAGAAAATTGATGATTTGCAAGCCGTCATTGCTTTATGTCGTAAAGAAAATTTCGATCAACCACTGCAGTACATTAATATGCGTAATTAACAGGGAAAGAGCCTAACCCCAGCTCTCTCCGAAGGAGAGGGTTAGGGTTTTTCTACACCGTTTTTACATCCTTCGCATCGTAGTCATCGATGTCAGTGATGTATCCATTTTGTATCAAAAATTCAAACAACGGTTTTGCTTCCGCAGATACGGACATATTACGAGTTGTAATGATTTGATTTTCTTGCTTGTCTAGATAAGGGTACGCGTATAATTTGACCTTTTTACTAAATAGGTCACTGATGTATGATAAAAGTTCGTCTGTATAATTTTCGCCGTAATTACTCGAGTTGAATATATTTTTAAGATTGGCAATATTGGTTGAAATACCCACACTATGAGGCATACACATGGATAAATACTGCGCCAATTTGTGATTCCGTGTAAAGTTTGAAACAATGACGTTATTGCCCGTTCCAATTAATTCTTCTGCTCGTTTGGCAAACAATGTCAAATCATGATCGCTCAGCTCTTTGGAATTACCTAACAAGTTGGTCATCAAAATCTCTATCATCACGATCACATTCTCATCTTTTAGTTTTTGCGATCGTTTAAACTGTTCTACAGCTCGATTAAATAAATCAAAATTGGGTGTCGACTTCTGGCCAAACTTGGTGCGCAAAATCATCACATCTTTTTTATATAAAAGATCTTTGGATTGCCTAGCATTCCCCTCTTTATCAAAAATAGCAGCTCCAGAAAATCCCTTAGCAATCAGATATAGATTCACTAATAAATTGTTAGCGTCTTTGAATATAGGTCCACTAAGCGTGATCAAATCAATTTCAACAGATCCAGCGGAGAGATTATCTGCAAGAGATTCAATCATCGACTGGACATGATCATGGTAGTAATAGGCTGCATAAACCAAGTTGACGCCCAAAATACCTAATACATTTTGTTGCAAACTGGCATCACTGTCTAATAATTTGACATGAAAAATAATATCATTGGGTTCTCCTCCTGGTGTAAGCTGAAAGCGTATTCCTAACCAACCGTGTGGATCATTCGTTTTATTAAAATTAAGGGTGGTTACTGTACAGGCGAAAGCAAAAAAAGTTTTGGTATTATATTTAGGTCCAAATAAACGCTCGGAAAGAAGATTAAACTCATGATAAAGCATTTTGTCTAATCTAGATTCGGTCACATACCTCCCCGATTTCTCTATACCATAAATAGAATTACTAAAAACCATATCATAGGCCGACATCGTTTTAGCCACGGTACCCGAAGCCGCACCCGCAGTAAAAAAATTGCGAGCCACTTCTTGCCCAGCACCTATCTCGGCAAAAGTCCCATAAATGGGTTCATCTAAATTGATTTTTAATGCTTTACGCTTTGTTTCCAATATTTCTCTAACCATATCCAAAATTACGAAGATTTATGGTTTAAGGAATAAGACTTTCTGATTCTAAGATACATCGCAGGTACACCTCTCCGTTATACTGCGCTTAGTGAACTTTACGTGAATACTTGTCCGAGCAACCTAAGGAGCGTATATTTGCGCCAAAACATCAATTATGTTACAACGTATCCAAACTGTATGGTTATTTCTCGCAACCGTGGCTTTATTTAGCTTACTTCTGTTCCCCTATATACAAATACTAAACTATAAAGGCTCGGCGATGGCTATTAAGGCAAGTGGTGTTTATGAAGATATGGGAGGCCGAGTCGTACAAACTCAGCCATTTTTATTATTGACTATTACCACAGTGATTTTGGCTCTAATGCCTTTTCTGATCATTTTTTTTTACCAGAATCGTAAAAAACAAATTACTATTTGCTACCTCACTATTTTGGCTATCCTAGGTTATAGTTTTTGGCTGGTTCAAGCAGCTAAACAAGCTGCAGACGGAATTGTTTTGGGAGCCAACAATTATGGCATTGGTTTGATACTTCCTTCCTTAGCCATTTTATTTATTATTCTGGCAATTAGAGGAATACGTAATGATGAAAAATTAATCAAGTCGGCTGATCGATTGCGATAAGTATAATTTTCAGTCCAATTATAACCTTGTTTTAATAACTCGTTTCATTTTCGAACTACAAGCGATCATATTTTTCATTACCTTTGCCCCACTCTATCGCAATGATGCGATGAAGTTTAAAAATTATCATGAACCCATTTAGTAACTTGGGTATCCGTCATGATATTGTTAATGCCATCACTGAACTAGGATTTTCAAATCCTACACCAATCCAGGAACAAGCCATCCCGGTATTACTTTCAGGCAGCAACGATTTTGTCGGATTAGCTCAAACAGGAACCGGAAAAACGGCGGCCTTTGGTTTACCAGTGTTAGAATTACTGGATTTCGAGGAAAATTATCCTCAGGCATTGATATTATGCCCAACACGCGAACTTTGTTTGCAAATCACAAATGATCTTAAAAAGTACTCTAAAAACATGACCAACGTAAATGTGGTGGCTGTTTATGGTGGAGCTAGTATTTCTGATCAACTGCGCCAAATTAAACGTGGCGTACAAATTGTAGTGGCCACACCTGGTCGTATGCTCGATATTATCAACCGTAAAGCGATTGATTTTTCACAAGTACAATATGTAGTACTTGATGAGGCGGATGAGATGCTTAATATGGGCTTTCAAGAAGATATCGACCAGATCTTGTCAACTACTCCAGATGATAAAAAAACATGGTTGTTTTCGGCTACTATGCCAGCAGAGGTTCGTCGTATTGCTAAAAAATACATGACTGATCCTTTCGAATTAACGATGGGTACCAAAAATACTGGAAATGCCAATATCGATCACGAATACTACATCGTTAGAGCACGTGATAAATATGCTGCTTTCAAACGTATTGTTGATTTTAATCCTGAGATTTTTGGTATCGTATTTTGTCGTACCAAAATTGAAACGCAAGAAATTGCAGAGTCATTAATTAAAGATGGCTATAATGCCGATGCACTTCATGGTGATTTGTCGCAGCAACAACGCGACAAGGTGATGAAGCGCTACCGTGATCGCAGTTTGCAATTATTAATTGCAACTGACGTGGCAGCTCGAGGTATCGATGTAAATGACGTGACTCACGTAATCAATTATTCTTTACCTGACGAAATCGAAAACTACACACATCGTAGTGGGCGTACCGCTCGTGCTGGGAAAACAGGTGTATCCATTGCCATTATCAACTCTAAAGAACTCGGCAAAATTCGTCAGATTGAACGTGTTATTGGTAAGCAGTTTACAAAAGCTGAAATTCCGAATGGTTTTGATGTGTGTGAAAAACAACTTTTTGCTTTGGTTCATAAAGTGCATAACGTTGCCGTTAACCAAGAACAAATCGAACAATACATCCCTCGTATTATGGATGAGTTTAAAGATTTGGATAAGGAAGAAATTATCAAACGTTTTGCGTCCCTAGAGTTTAATCGCTTTTTAGAATATTACAGTAAGGCTCCTGATTTAAATGCTGCTGTATCTGAAGAACGAAGCAGAGGTGATCGTCCAGCACGTGAAGGCGGAGATCGTTTCCCTCGTGAAGGAACTAGAGGTGATTACACGCGTTTGTTTATCAACTTAGGTTCTGTGGATGATTTTACTCGTGGTGACATGTTGGGCTATATTTGCAACAATACGAAGATCAGCGGAAAAAGTATCGGTAAAATCGACTTAAAAGGAGTTTATACTTTCTTTGAAGTGGAGAATGATGTCGTTGAAAAAGTACAACAAGGCTTTAAATCAATTGATTTTCAAGGACGTGATGTTCGCATCGAATTAGCTGGAGATCGTCCTGAAGGTGGAAGTAGAGAAGGCAACGGCGGATTCCGTGGAAATCGGGAAGGCGGTGGTAGCGGTTATCGCGGTGGCAGTAGAAGTGGTGGTGGTCAACGTGAACGCGGTTCTAGTGGCGGTGGTTTCCGAGATTTTTCGGGTAAACGTCGCGAAGATCGTAGTAGTGGAAACGGAAGTACTGGCGGTCGTCGCGAAAGTGGTGGTGGCGACAGACGTAGACGTTCCTAAAATAAAAAAGCTCCTGAAAATTCAGGAGCTTTTTTATTTTAGGACTAATTTTTTCGCTATACTACTTTTACTGGGGTTGTAAGCGCAAACCGCAGAAATTTTCGAGAAGGTCCACTTTTATGAACTAAATACCTAAGTTGGGGGAAGAGATTGTGGTGTAAAATCGCAGAAAAATAAAAATATTCAATTCTCTTTGTACTGAATATTTTATCTCTGAAATAGCTTATTTTAAGCTTAGCAATTTTGCGTTTATTGATACAATAACTGTACTTAAGCTCATCAATATAGCGCCTGCTGCGGGACTTAATAGGATATTCCAATGATAAAGGACACCTGCTGCAAGTGGTAGCGCTATTACATTATAACCCGTTGCCCAAATCAGATTTTGAATCATTTTCCTATAGGTGGCCTTGGCAAATAAAATCAAACTAACAATGTCTTTGGGATTGCTGTTTACTAAAATAATCCCTGCTGTTTCGGCAGCTAGCTCACTTCCACTACCTACTGCAATTCCTATATTGGCTTGTGCCAATGCAGGAGCATCATTTATTCCATCGCCCGTCATGGCAACAAACTCTCCTTTACTTTGTAGTTCTTTTATCTTTTCTAATTTCTGATGCGGCAATACTTCGGCAAAGAAAGCATCCATTTTTAGTTCATCGCTTACACTTTTTGGAACTTTTGTGCGATCGCCTGTGAGTAAAATGGATTTGATGCCCTTGGAGCGAAGTGTTTTTATTGCATCATAAGATTCAGGCCTGATTTTGTCTGACAATACAATGACTCCTGCAATTTCATTGTTTATCAAAATATAAATAATGGTTTCGTTTTCTTTGGCATTCAAATCCATTTTGTAAGCAGGAAATAATTCATTCAAATGATTGATACTAAGAGCCTGTTTAAAAATGAAAAAGGAATAATATTATAGGCCTGAAAAGCGATTGGAAATAGTCTTTTTTGTTGTGACGAAACTTCAAAAAAATGTATCCAACCGATTTATCAGA
>CAIOLR010000273.1 GCA_903859135.1 uncultured bacterium
AAAAAGAAAAAAAGTGTAGAAATTGGCGATACGGGTTTGTTATTAACTAAAGGGGTACACAGTGTTCGTAAAGCTGAAAACGCAATTACACAATCGTTAAATAAGGTGTCAGGGTTTATTAAAGGGAATAAAGAGGCGATTGATAAAGCGGCAAATATCAAAACAGCTAATTATAAATTAAATACTTCGGATCGTGCATACGAGCATTTTGCATCAGCTGCATATGAAAAAAATCCCGGGTCAATTTATGGTTATGATTTAGATCATTCCTTGTCAGGAAAAAATACAAAGGTATTTATCAACAAGAAGGGAAAAGTGATTGTTAGTTTTCGAGGTACGGCGGAAAAAGCAGATCTTAAAACGGATTTAAAAATTGTAGGGCGATCACGAGCAGATTCTCGATTTAAAGACGCTGAAAAATTAACGCAATCCCTAATTAAAAAATATGGGGTGAAAAATGTTACTGTAGCTGGTCATTCATTGGGTGGGACTATTGCGCGATATGTCTCTTCCAAAACTGGAGTGTTAGGGACCGTATTCAATGCTGGAGCAAGTCCTAGTGAATTGGGAAGTCATGTTGATACCAATGTCAAAGTGAAAACCATTGTTACTGCCGGAGACCCTATTAGCAATCCGTTGATTGGAGGGAAAGGAGTAGTCGTACGACCTTATTCTTCCAAATTACCTCACGCGCATTCGATTGAATCACCGTACACCCAAGGGAAATTAAAACCTGAATTTTCTAAATTGAAAGGAAAAACGGCACCCCCAACCATAACACCTATGTCCTCAGGCGCTACGTTTATTAAATCCGGTCAAGGGATTCCTAATAATATTCCTCAAAACGTCGCCAATGTCACAAAAATAGAAAATACTGCAAGTCGTTTGGCCACAGGAGCGTCCCAAATATCATCTAAATTAGCAAGCGGAGCTTTGATCGGAACCAAGATTGCAGGTTTTGCATTAAAAATGGTTGGAGAAACTATAATATTTCTTCAATTATTTAACGACGCATTCAATTTTTTTTATTCGTTAATCGATTGGAATAATCAAAAACGTGAAGAAGAAGATGTTGCCAATTGGTCCAAATATTTTACAATGGATGTAGAGGAAAAAGCTTATGTGGTATACACTTCAGGTATCCGTAAAAGCGAAAAAACTGCAACTACATCAACACCCTATAATTCATTGGAAGAAGTAAAAAGTTGGTGGGGGCCTTCTCAATCTGGTGATGACCCCAACTTTAGCGAGAATTACAATATCAGCAATTCAATCAACGCTCCTTGGGTAAAGCATGAATTTGCAAAGAAAGATGGTCATAGAGTTCCCACCATACGCCATATTGATGATTTATTAAGTCAAGAGCCAGACAATTTACATTATGCATTGATGACGACTCAAGAAAAAGAAAATAATCCCATCTACAAAAAATATGTATTAGTCCGTGAAAAATTTGAAACCTTTAACCCTATTTTTTGGATTCCTAAATTTTATACGGACAAACGAAATATTTATTATATCCCTCCTGAGGAATTGGATACCCAAACCAACAAAATTCCTCGGTACATTGAAGTACCTACTATATTGAATGATACAGAAGAGAGTTCAAAATATAAATTTATTTTTAAAAGACATCCAAAAGATAATATGGCTGCAGGTATTGTGATCGGCGGTAATTTTGATTATCTTATCCCATCATGTATTTCAGGTAATTCGGATTTAAATTATTATCAATGGATGGAGTTGGACGAAAACCAGAGGTCTTATGGCATATACAATTTATGGAAATCAACGTATCCCAATATCCCTTTTGCCGCGTTAAAAAAAGCATTTGTCGATCCTCAAAAGAATCCTACAGAGGAGGAATTGGAAAAAATGAATCAAAATGGTTCAGATTTAGAAAGTGCTCAAAAAGAAATAGCGAAATCCCATAGTACGGAAGTATTGCAATTGGCACAAACTCCCGAGTTATTAAAAACCATTCAGGATCAATTAATTCAATTTTTGCAGACTCAGGCGAGCGATCCACAATCTGTATATACCTATTTGTTCAATCTAAGCGGTGAATATGGTGGTTGGACTGAAAGTAGTTGGAAGTTTTTATGGGATGATACGTACAATGTCTGGCGAGAAGACAAAGGACTGTTGCGAGTAGAAAGAAATAGCGATTTTACACCTCAAGCGTCCACTGCTCAAGCAGAATCAGCAGGAGCTTTGGTCACACCTGCAGGTGGGATGTTTGCTTCATTGTATAACTCCCAAGATAAAATATTTAAAAAACAATTTAGGGGACAAAGTCAATTATTCGCGCCTTTATATAAACCACAAAACCAAAAATTTAAAAAACAATTTGATGGAAAAAGCCGTCGTCACCTATCCTGAAAAACGTAAACGTACGTATATACCAGGATCAAAAGGAATGAACAAACAGTATAGAGCAACAAGAATAGCCGCTACAAAAAATCAAGGAATTGAAGCAGTTCGTGTTAAAAGAATCGATAAAAATGTCACCGTAGGTCAAGCAGTAGATCAACGAGGTGTTCCATCTTTTGCATACAAAATACCGAATGGAAAAATGTATAAAACCGCTCCAAGAGCGGATAAAATACCGAGAGGAGGGTCTGTACCTCGTGTAGTTGGAGAATTGGGTGACCAGTATCAAGATATTGTAGGATATCAATATGGCGGTAACACCGTAATTCCTAAATACAGCGACAATGGGCAACCTGTTGCAGGAGGAGCTGCGGCAGTTGCGCAAAATAGCACAGGTACTCCTACATTTCTAAGTGGTACGTCATCAGCAAAAGACCTTCAACATATTGATGATGAGTTTCAAAACCCAGCTTCGAAAGCTGTGTATGATGCACACAAATATTTGGGTG
>CAIOLR010000274.1 GCA_903859135.1 uncultured bacterium
AAAAAAACTGCTATGCTAGGCTTTCTAGGTAAATTATTCGGAAGTAAATCAGATCGTGATATCAAACTCATCCAACCACTGGTTGAAAAAACGAAGGAAGAGTATGCCAAACTATACACATTAACGAATGATGGATTACGGCAAAAAACGCTTGATTTTAAATCTAGGATTGCAGCGTACCTGACCGACATCGACAACGAAATAGCCGATGTCATATTTAAAGCCGAAGCCCCTGATTTGGCCATCCACGACAAAACAACTTGGTATGACCTAGTAGATAAACTGCGAAAAGATCGGGATGTGCATCTGGAGAAAATTCTTTTGGAGCTATTGCCCGAAGCGTTTGCTGTGATGAAGGAAACCGCTCGTCGTTTTACAGAAAATAAAACGATTGAAGTAACCGCCACTCCATTTGATCGCGATTTGGCAGCACGGAAATCAAACGTGTTAATCAAAGATGATCAAGCTATTCATCACAATACATGGCTAGCGGCGGGGACCGAAGTGGTTTGGAATATGATCCATTACGATGTTCAGTTGATTGGTGGTATCGTATTGCATCAAGGCAAAATTTCTGAGATGGCTACTGGTGAGGGAAAAACACTTGTCGGAACTTTACCCGCCTACCTCAATGCATTGGCAGGACAAGGAGTTCATATCGTAACGGTGAACGATTATTTAGCTCGACGTGACTCCGAGTGGAATGGGCCATTGTTTGAGTTTCATGGATTGAGTGTCGATTGCATTGATAAACATCAGCCCAATTCCGACGAACGTCGCAAAGCGTATTTAGCCGATATCACGTTTGGAACCAATAATGAATTTGGATTCGACTATTTGCGTGACAACATGACTTTGTCACCCGACAGTTTGGTTCAGCGTAAGCTACATTTTGCCATGGTGGATGAGGTCGATTCGGTATTAATTGACGATGCCCGTACCCCATTAATCATATCTGGACCAATACCCAAAGGTGATGAGCATGAATTTTATGACCTTAAACCCCGTATTGAACGCTTGGTGACGGCTCAAAAAAACTTTATCAACGGCGTGCTAAACGAAGCCAAAAAGTTGATTAATGATGGCAAATCAGGTGCCGAGGAAGGTGGATTAGCCTTGCTTCGCGCACATCGAGGCCTCCCCAAAAGCAAAGCGTTAATTAAATTTTTGAGCGAACCTGGCATCAAACAAATACTAATCAAAACTGAAAACAATTACATGCAGGATCAGGGCAAAGAAATGCCTAAAGTGGACACTGAGCTGTTTTTTGTGATCGACGAAAAGAATAATCAGGTTGAATTAACGGAAAAGGGAATTGAATTAATCACGACCTCTGGAGAAGACCCTCACTTTTTTGTGATGCCTGATGTGGGTACCGAGATCGCCGACTTAGAAAAATCGGCCCTCTCCTATGAAGAAAAAATCGCTAAAAAAGATGCCTTGATGCATGATTTCTCCATCAAATCGGAGCGTATCCATTCTGTCAATCAATTACTGAAAGCCTATACCCTGTTTGAAAAAGACATTGAATACATTATCGATGAAGGCAAAATCAAACTGGTTGACGAGCAAACCGGCCGTATCATGGAAGGACGTCGTTATTCGGATGGATTGCATCAAGCGATTGAAGCAAAAGAAAATGTAAAAGTAGAAGATGCCACCCAGACCTACGCGACCATCACGTTACAAAATTACTTCCGAATGTATCACAAGCTTTGTGGGATGACGGGTACAGCAACCACGGAGGCTGGAGAGTTATGGCAAATCTATAAACTGGACGTGGTTGAGATTCCAACCAATGTAAAAACCCAGCGTAAAGATGAGGAAGACATGGTATATCGCACGGTACGCGAAAAATACAATGCCGTTGCCGACGAAATCACCAAACTGACTCAAGCAGGACGCCCCGTACTGGTAGGTACCACATCGGTAGAGATATCCGAATTATTGAGCCGTATGCTCAAATTACGTGGCATCAAACACAATGTGTTAAATGCCAAACTTCACCAAAAAGAAGCCGACATTGTGGCCGAAGCTGGTCAGGCGGGAACGGTGACCATTGCAACCAACATGGCTGGCCGTGGTACCGACATCAAATTGGGAGCAGGTGTAAAAGAAGCAGGTGGATTGGCCATTGTAGGTACCGAACGTCATGAATCTCGTCGTGTCGATCGTCAGCTACGCGGTCGTGCAGGTCGTCAGGGAGATCCAGGCTCCTCGCAATTTTTTGTTTCTCTGGAAGATAATTTGATGCGCTTATTTGGATCCGAACGTATTTCAAACATTATGGTTCGGATGGGAATTGAAGAAGGTGAAGTGATTCAGCATTCGATGATTACCAAATCTATTGAGCGTGCACAACGGAAAGTGGAAGAAAACAATTTTGGTGTCCGAAAACGTTTATTGGAATATGATGATGTGATGAATGCGCAGCGTTCTGTCATTTACTCTAAACGTAAAAATGCTTTATTTGGCGAGCGTTTGGATGTTGATTTGAGCAATGCCATGTTTGACGTCGTGGAGGATATTGTTTCTGAATACAAAGAGGACAAAAACTTGGATGGATTGCAGCTCGAGATCATTCGTATTTTCTCCGTAGATCCAGAAGTGGATGAAAAAGAATTTTCGGCTAGCACGATCCATCAATTAACAGATCAAATTTTCGATACCATCAGTGCATTTTATCAACGCAAATCAGCAAGTATTGCCCAGCATGTGCTTCCTGTCTTAAAAGATGTACTAAAAGATCGCGGGGAGCATATCGAAGAGATTGTGGTTCCTTTTTCGGATGGAACACGCGTGATACAAACAACTGCCAACCTGAAAAAAGCAGTAGAAAGCAATGGGTATGAGGTATTCCATGTTTTCGAAAAAACGGTCGTATTATCGCTAATTGACGATGCTTGGAAAGAGCATTTGCGAGAAATGGACGAGCTCAAGCAATCGGTACAAAATGCGGTATACGAACAAAAAGATCCATTAGTTGTTTACAAAATGGAAGCCTTCAACTTGTTCAAACAAATGTTGACCAGTGTCAATAAGGATGTGGTTAGTTTCTTATTCAAAGGCAATTTACCCACCCAGCAACCTGAAAACATTCACGAAGCTCGACCAAAATTGCGTCAGGATATGAGTAAATTAAAAGTTTCAAAGCCAGAATTGGCTCAAGTGATGAGCAGTGTACTCATGGAAAACGATACCCGAGAAATACAAAAACTACAGCCCATCCGTGTAGAAACCAAGATTGGACGCAATGATCCTTGCCCATGTGGAAGTGGTAAGAAGTATAAAAGCTGTCATGGAGTGGGCGCTATTTAGGATAGCGTATTGTGATCATAAATACACTATCCGTAGTTTATAATTCTAGAGAGTAGTAATTGGAGCTAGTCTAAAGACTAGGATCATAATCGTCCGATTCAATAGACTTCGGACGGTATAGTGAATATTAAAAAAAGCCCTCTCCTCTGGAGAGGGTTGGGTGAGGCTTATGCTTAAAGAAAAAATCCACCATTTAGCAAATATCATTTATCACGACGTCGTTAAAAACCGTCGTCATTTGCATGCAAATCCAGAATTGTCGTTTCATGAATACCAAACAGTGGCATTTGTGGCGGCAAAGCTAGACGAACTAGGTATCCCGCATCAAAAAATGGCCGATACAGGATTGGTCGCTTTAATTAAAGGGGATAAACCATCGGATGCTGTTGTCGCTTTGCGTGCCGATATGGATGCGCTACCCATCCTCGAAACCAATACGGTTCCCTACAAATCGAAAATAGAAGGAGTGATGCATGCTTGTGGACACGATGTACATACTTCATCTCTACTGGGGACTGCTAAAATACTATCCGAATTAAAAAGTGAATTTGCTGGGACTGTGAAGTTCATATTTCAGCCTGGTGAAGAAAAACTACCTGGTGGTGCTAGCCTGATGATTAAAGAAGGTGTGTTAGAAAATCCCAAACCGGAAGCAATCATGGGTCAACATGTGATGCCCTTGATCGAAACAGGTAAAGTGGGTTTTCGTGCGGGCAAATACATGGCTTCAGCTGATGAAATTTATGTGACCGTACGCGGCAAGGGTGGCCATGGAGCGCAGCCACAGCAAAATATCGATCCCATAGTGATTGCATCACATATTATTATTGCACTGCAGCAAATTGTAAGTCGTGCTGCTGATCCCAGAATTCCTTCTGTGCTATCTTTCGGAAAGGTAGTTGCAAATGGGGCGACCAATGTAATCCCGAATGAAGTATATCTAGAAGGTACTTTCCGCACCATGGATGAAGCGTGGCGAAAACAAGCACACACACAAATGAAAAAAATGGCCGAAGGAATTGCGGAGGCTATGGGTGGAACTTGCACATTTAATATCATAGCAGGATACCCCTTTTTGGTAAATGAAGAAAAACTGACACAGCAAGCACGCACCTATGCTGAAGAATATTTGGGGAAAGAAAATGTAGTTGACCTCGATATCTGGATGGCTGCGGAAGATTTTGCCTATTATTCGCAAGTTACTGATGCTTGTTTTTACCGATTAGGGACAGGCAATGAAGCACTCGGGATTACATCTGCAGTACATACGTCGACCTTCAACATCGACGAAAAAGCACTCAATCTGAGTACAGGACTGATGGCTTATATCACTTTAAGGCGTTTAGGAAATTAGTTCAAAATGAAAAAGTTTCTCTGCATATTGATACTATCAGCACTCACAGCCCAAAGTTTCGCCCAGCAAATACCTCGTTTTAATCCTGATACCGTCCTATCGGTGGTCATTGATTCCCCAATCATTATTCGATCAACGCGTTTAACAGTCGAATCTTTTATTAATGCCATCGTTCGTGATACGAGCTTTTACGAAGCTTTTCGAAATATGAGCAAATACAGCTTTACGGCAGAAAACCGCATCTTCACCTACGACAAAAAAAATCAAGTAAACGCTAAAATTTATCGTAAAATATTTCACGATAACATTGGGCCCTACCAAATGCAGTATTTGGTGAAACAAGACAGCGGAAAAATTTACAAGCGTAACGGAAAATATCAGTTATACACCGTAGAAATGTTCGATTATATTTTTATGAATGCGAACAACAGCGATTTTGTACCAAAAAAATCGGACAAAAAAGGCGACGAATCTTACAAAGACAAATTAAAGACCTTGATTTTTAGTCCGGGTAAACCGATGAAAGGAATTCCATTTATTGGTAGCAAAACACAAATTTTTGCACCTGATATGCGTCCATACTACGATTATTCCTTTTATCGGGGAACTTATTTGGACTCCGTCCCCGTTTACCGATTTAAGGTTTGTTTGAAACCCAGTCTATCCAACCGAACAAGAGACAACTTCATGATCAAGGAGCTAACTACCATTTTTGATATGCGTAATTTTCAGATTCTGGGACGCTACGTGGACATGAAGTACTCCAATTTCATTTTTGATTTTGATGTCCAAATGAATATTGAACTTGATTATTTCGGCCAAGATCAATCCTTATTGCCCACCAAAATAAGCTATCAAGGCAATTGGAATATCCCATTCAAAAAAGAAGAACGAGCTAGTTTTTTGGTTTTGCACAAAGG
>CAIOLR010000275.1 GCA_903859135.1 uncultured bacterium
CCACATTCATTTATGATTTACTTCGCCAAAAGATATACAGATAATATCCAAAAAACGTGTAACTTCACACCCTTGAAATTAACACCGTCCTGCGTTTTATGAAACTATCTCAATTTAAATTTAATTTACCCGAATCTTTAATCGCTTACACTCCGGCGGAAACCCGTGATGAGGCTCGCCTGCTCGTTTTAGACAGAAAAACAGGAGCCATTGAGCACAAAATATTCAAAGATATCTTGGGATATTTTAATGACAAGGATGTCATGATTTTGAATAACACCAAAGTTTTTCCAGCTAGAATGTATGGCAATAAAGAAAAAACAGGTGCTACCATTGAAGTATTTCTTCTTCGTGAACTAAATAAAGATCTACGACTATGGGATGTATTGGTTGATCCTGCCCGCAAAATACGTGTCGGAAATAAATTGTACTTCGGAGAGAATGATCTGTTAGTTGCTGAAGTGGTAGACAACACCACGTCGCGTGGCCGAACCATTCGCTTTTTATTCGACGGAACAGATGAAGAGTTTCGCAGAAATATCGAAATGCTAGGAGAAACGCCACTTCCAAAATACATCAAACGGAAGGCAACTCCAGAGGATAAAGAGCGTTACCAAACTATTTTTGCTAAAAAAGAAGGTGCTGTAGCTGCTCCAACCGCTGGTTTACATTTTAGTCGTGAATTGATGAAACGTCTCGAATTAAAAGGCGTTGAGTTTGCTGAAGTGACCCTACATGTAGGTTTAGGAACTTTTAGATCCGTGGAAGTTGAAGACCTAACAAAGCACAAAATGGACTCTGAGCAGTTTATTATCGAACAAAAAGATGTAGAAATTGTCAATAAAGCAATTGAAGACAAACGTCGTATATGTGCCGTGGGAACCACTTCTATGCGTGCAATTGAGTCGTCCGTTTCTGCAAAAAGAACATTAAAGCAAGCCAACGACTGGACCTGTAAATTCATTTTCCCACCTTATGATTTTAGTATCGCCAATAGCATGATTACTAACTTTCATACGCCCGAATCAACGCTATTAATGATGGTTTCAGCTTTCGGGGGATATGAAAACGTCATGAATGCGTATGAAGTAGCCTTAAAAGAAAAATATCGCTTTTATAGCTATGGAGATGCGATGTTAATTATATAAAAAGCCTCACCCAAACCTTCTCCATTTCGACAAGCTCACTGTCCGAAAGGAGAGGGTTCTATTTTTATATCTCCAAGTACTGAGTCACACCTTTTACCTATGTCTCAATACACAATACGCAATACACAATACACAGCACTCATTGTTGCTGGAGGCTCTGGTAGTCGCATGGGATCTGATATCCCCAAGCAATTCATGTTACTCAAAAAAAAGCCCGTGCTGATGCATACCATAGAGGCTTTTTATTACTCAGACTTAAATCCCCAAATTATTGTGGTGCTTAACATAGACTTCCATCCGTATTGGGAAGAAGCCTGCAAAAAGCACCATTTTAACATTCCACACCAATTGGTCAAAGGGGGGAATCAGCGATTTTATTCTGTCAAAAATGGATTAAAGGCAATAAAAGGACCTACCGTGATTGCTATTCATGATGCGGTGCGCCCTTTGGTTAGCAATCAAATGATTACCAAATCTTTTTTACAAGCGGAACTAAACAATAATGCCATTGCCGCAATTCGGAGTACAGATTCCATCCGACAAGCTTCTGGGGACAGCACCATGGCCCTGAATAGAGAAGATATTTATCTCGTTCAAACCCCACAAACTTTTAAAAGTGACATCTTAAAAAAAGCATATCGCCAGCCTTACCGAATCGGATTTACAGACGATGCGTCCGTTGTCGAAAAGAGTGGAATTCCAATTAAGCTCATCCCAGGGGAACAGAAAAATATTAAAATAACATTTCCTGAAGACCTGCTACTCGCTGAGTTTTATCTATCAGAGAAATATATTTAATAATATCGAAGAACTTATAAAACTTGTTTATCTTCGATACGTTCATATGGATATGTAATTTCAACAACAAATGCTCAATAGAATCAATATCGCACCTAGGTGGATTATTTTCTGTCTAGACTTAACCTGCTGCATATTTTCATTAATCTTTGCATACTATATCCGATTTAGTATCGACCTCAAATTGATCGATCTGACCGCATTAAGTAGAAATGTACTAGTATCTATTGCGATCAATTCCGTCGTATTTTATGTCATGAAAACATATGCCGGTATTATACGCTATATCACCATACAGGATTCCTTCCGTATAGGCGCTGCCGTTATTCTAAGCAATATGCTTTTCTTAATCGCCAACCTGGTTCTGACGGCATTTCATCGGCCATTCATTATATCCAATGCAGTATTGGTGATCAATGGATTATGTGCTTTTCCTATTTTGATGATGTACAGAGTATTGATCAAATATCTCTTTGCCCGCCTTAAAAATTCAAAAATGGATCAACGCAAAATTATCATCTATGGAGCTGATGAGGTAGGAATAGCTGCCATGCGCTCATTAGACCATGACCCAAATGTGAATATGACCATTGTTGCTTTTATTGATACTGATCGACACAAAAAAGGTAAGTCAATCGACGGAATTAAGATTTATCATGCAAATGAACTGGCTCAGTTTACCTCGCAAAATAAAGTAGACGAACTGCTTATTGCTGGGACCATATCACCAAAAGAAAAAAACAAAATTGTCGATTATTGCCTTGAACACGACATCAGGGTACTTACCCTGCCTCCCGTACAGAGTTGGACCAATGGAGAAATTGATGCAAGCCAAATACAAAAGATTAAAATTGAAGATTTGTTAGAACGTGATTCTATTCATATTCAAAATGAATTAATGGGAGAACAGCTACAAAACAAACGCATATTAGTTACTGGTGCAGCGGGTTCAATAGGAAGCGAAATTGTTAGACAACTTGCTGCTTTTCATCCTCAGATGATCATCCTGAACGATTATTCGGAAACCCCTTTGCACGACTTACAGCTAGAATTGAATGAAAATTTTACAGAAAATACATTTCATTGTTTCATCGGTGACATACGTGATGTTACCCGAATGGAGACACTTTTCAAAACGCTCAGACCTCACTATGTGTACCATGCTGCTGCCTATAAACACGTGCCGCTGATGGAAAATAATCCCAGCGAAGCCATCCGAACCAATGTCATGGGAACTAAAATAATAGCCGATTTATCTGTGAAGTATGGCGTTTACAAATTCGTGATGATTTCTACCGATAAGGCTGTCAACCCCTCCAATGTTATGGGTGCATCCAAACGCTTAGCTGAGATTTATGTACAATCCCTGTATCAGCATAACACCTCCAATACGATTAAACAAGGTCATGCAACAACGAAGTTTATTACGACTCGTTTTGGTAATGTGTTAGGTTCCAATGGGTCGGTCATTCCAAGATTTAATGCTCAAATTAAAAAAGGTGGTCCAATTACGGTAACGCATCCAGATATCACTCGGTATTTCATGACGATCCCTGAAGCTTGTAAACTAGTGCTAGAAGCTGGATCAATGGGAGAAGGTGGGGAGATTTACATATTCGATATGGGAAAGTCTATTAAAATCGTGGACCTTGCAAAAAAAATGATTCGACTTTCTGGCTTAATTCCGAATCAGGATATATCCATCGAATTCACTGGATTGCGCCCTGGTGAAAAACTATATGAAGAGCTATTAAATAACCAAGAAAATACCCTTCCCACACATCATCATAAGATTATGATTGCCAAGGTGAAGGAATACGATTATAAAGAAATTAGCTTGCATCTGGAGGATCTCATTCGCTTAAGCTGTGTGTACCAGGATCGGAAAGTAGTAGCCAAGATGAAAGAGATTGTGCCCGAGTTTAAGAGCCATAACTCGGTATACGAGGAACTTGACGATTCAAATATAGACTTAAAACTGGTTAAACAACAGGCCTATACAACAAACTGCTAGCTTTCACACTTTTCTCTATTTTTGCAGAACCATAATAGAAGAATATCCATGAAACAGAAAGTTAACGTAGGCTTGGTGCAGATGAGTTGCACAAACGATCGAGAAAAAAACCTCCAGAAGGCAATCAATAAAATCAAAGATGCAGCTGTAAAAGGAGCCCAAATTATTTGTTTGCAAGAACTTTTTACCTCACTATACTTTTGTGATGAGGAGAATCATGATAATTTTTTCTTAGCAGAACCTATTCCTGGGCCCTCATCTAACATCTTGAGCGACCTTGCCAAAGAACTAAATATTGTCATTATTGCCTCACTATTTGAAAAAAGAGCACAAGGACTGTATCATAACACTACTGCAGTATTGGATGCCGACGGAACTTATTTAGGGAAATATCGCAAAATGCATATTCCTGACGATCCGGGCTTCTATGAAAAGTTTTATTTCACTCCTGGTGATTTAGGCTATAAAGTTTTTAAAACCCAATTTGCTGCCATTGGAGTACTCATATGCTGGGATCAGTGGTATCCCGAAGCTGCTCGTATTACCTCACTGATGGGAGCCGAAATTTTGTTTTATCCAACAGCAATAGGTTGGGCCACTTCGCAAGATCAAGCAACCAATACCGAACAGTACAATGCTTGGCAAACTATTCAACGAAGTCATGCTGTGGCAAATGGAGTTCACGTAGTAAGCGTCAATCGCGTAGGGCATGAGGCTGGTGTCAATTTTTGGGGTGGGTCTTTTGTCTCCAATCCATTTGGAACCATACTACATCAAGCATCACACCAAAGTGAAGAAACGATCGTGCAAGAAGTGGATCTTTCGAAAACAGATACCTATCGTATACATTGGCCCTTTCTGAGAGATAGAAGAATAGATTCTTACCAACCTATTACGAAGAGGTATCTAGACGAGGGATAAGCTGCTTAAACAAATTATCGGCAATCGTGTTCGATTTTATTAATTCGTATCTAAAAAAAGAGGCTGTCTCAAAA
>CAIOLR010000276.1 GCA_903859135.1 uncultured bacterium
ACGTGATAAGCCAGTGGCCGTAGTTTTTCCCAAACTTGACAACAAATAATCTGTGTATAAATCTCTAATCTTCGCTTTGTCCATCTTGCAAAAATAGTCTATCATATAAATATGAAAAATAGGGGCTGCGTAACATCAGTTCCAAATAAAAGGAGTATATGGTGTTTTTGCGGGGTACAACCAAGCTGCTTTAATAGTATCATCGATGTACGGTAATTAAAGTTTTTGGGCATTAGTATCTGATGGTCTCTTTGCTTTCTCCTCATATACTAGCATAAACCAACCTTATTGTAATCGTACTCCCCGTAAAAACTCCTCGATACCCATTCTTTTTTTACCCTCCAGCTGCAGCTCTTTGATCGAGATAAAACCATCTGTGCAAGCAAACTTTAATTCGGTTTTACCGTCACTAATAAATTTACCTGGTTGTATTTTTGGTTGAATCGGATCTATATCTACTCGAAATAGTTTTAGAGTTTTACCATCCAATTTTGTAAAACCAGTGGGAGAGGGGCTCAGTCCTCTGATGCGGTTATAAATTGTTTGAACAGGATGGTTCCAGTTGATTTCGCAGTCCTCTTTGAAAATTTTAGGGGCATGTTTCAGATGATCAACAAGTAGTACGGCAGATTGAGGTATTTCTTGATAATTTCCTTTTTCAATAGCTTGCACCGTTTCGACTAAAAGTTTTGCACCCACCCGCATGAGTTCGTCGTGTAGATCTCCTGCGGTGTACGTATCTGGAATTAGGGTGCGTTGACTGAAAAGAATATCACCCGTATCAATTTCGTGTTTTAAAAAAAAAGTACTTACTCCCGATTCTTTCTCACCATTTATAATAGCCCAATTGATAGGTGCTGCTCCACGATATTGAGGCAAGAGCGATGCATGCAAATTAATAGTTCCCTTAGGTGGCATACTCCAAACCACTTCGGGTAGCATGCGGAAAGCGACCACCACTTGTAGGTCAGCGTTCAGCGATTTTAATTCTGCTAAAAAATTAGGGTCTTTTAATTTGTTAGGCTGAAGCACTTTTAGCCCCTTTTGAATAGCATATTTTTTTACCGCCGATTCACCCAATTTCTGTCCGCGTCCTGCAGGCTTGTCTGCTGCGGCCACAACCCCCACAATCGTACATCCAGATTGGATTAGTGCATCCAAAGAAGCCACTGCAAAATCGGGCGTACCCATAAAAATAATGTTCATAGTCAAAAATATGTTTGGTGAAATCTAAATTGTCCTAGATAATGAACCAGGTTAGTATCTTTGGCCCTTAAATCATCAATTTCCGCAAAGATATGATCATTGAACAATTTTATGACAAAGGATTAGCACATGGATCGTATGCCATTGTAAGTGATGGCAAGATGATGCTTGTTGATCCTGCACGCGACCCTAAACCTTATCTCAATTTTGCGAAACAGCACCATGCAGAAATTACAGGTGTCATCGAAACACATCCACATGCCGATTTTGTGAGCTCTCATCTAGAATTCCATGAAAAATTGGGAGCAACCATTTACGCAAGTCGTTTGTTGGGCGCAGATTATGTACACGTATCATTTGATGATGGGGATATAATCACGTTGGGAAAATTGAAGCTCAAAGCAATGAACACGCCTGGTCATTCGCCTGATAGCATTTGTGTTTTGTTGTTGGATGAGCAAGGGCATGAACATGCTTTGTTTACTGGAGATACACTTTTTGTGGGAGATGTTGGTCGTCCAGATTTGCGTGAGGATGTAGGTAATTTAAAAGCAAAAAAAGAAGAATTAGCAAAAGCGATGTATCGTTCTACTCGAGAAAAATTGATGCATCTACCCGAACATGTGTTGGTATACCCAGCTCACGGACCAGGATCACTTTGTGGAAAAAGCATGAGTCCAGAATTACACAGTACTATCGGGCAAGAGCTTCGTTCTAACTATGCATTGCAATTAATGGACGAATTGGATTTTGTGAAAAAAATAACCGAAGATCAGCCATTTATACCTAAATATTTTGGGTATGATGTAGTTCTTAATAAAAAAGGGGCTCCCGCTTTTGCTGATAGTATCGCAGCAGTACCTCGTATAGATCTTCAAACCAAACTGGATGAAAATACCACCATCATTGATACCCGTCCTCAAGATCAGTTTAAGGCGGGTCATTTGAAAAATGCATTCAATTTGCAGGATGGAGGTAAATTTGAAACCTGGCTGGGCTCTATTATCGCTCCTCGGGAATCTTTTTATTTGACGGCAGTTAATGAAGATTCTTTAGATAAAGTGATTCGTAAATCAGCTAAAATTGGCTATGAAAATCAAATAAAAGGTGCATTTGTTGCGAGAAAAAACGGGTTTGATGTGACGACGCCTTCATTTGATATGGACGAATTTACTGCGCATCCTGAAAAATTTACGATTGTTGACATTCGTAATGAATCTGAAGTAAAGGCTGGCAAGCTGTTCGAAAATGCAATTGCTATACCCTTGCCAGAATTAAGAGAGCGCATTTCTGAAATTCCAAGAGATAAGCCAATTGTCATACATTGTGCTGGTGGTTACCGTTCTGCTGCAGGTTCCAGCATGGTCGAGCAAGAAGTGAAAGAAGTTCCTGTTTTGGATATGAGTGATTATGTAACCAAGTTCCCTGTTAAATATTCGTAATGAGATGGATGTATAAGCTTCTAATTTTCTTTATTTGTTTGTTTCCTAACCAAATTTGGGCCCAGATCAAGAACCCAGCCTTTAAAAAAGTGTTAGACAGTTTGTGCAAGCAGCGCGTTTCATTGATCTCGATTGCTGATTTTAAGAAATTGGATAAATCGAATCTGTATATTTTAGATACGCGTGAGGAAAATGAGTTTAAGGTGAGTCATTTAAAGAATGCGCGACCTATCGGATATTTTTGGTTTGATATGCGTAAAGTTTACGATATACCCTACGAAGCAACTGTCGTGGTATATTGCTCAGTCGGGAATCGTGGCGAAAGTATAGGCGAAAAACTGGTTAATGGTGGGTATAAATGTGTTTACAATCTTTATGGTGGAATATTTGAGTGGGTCAATCAAGGTAATCCGGTATATAAATCCAACGGTGTGCAGACTTCCGAAGTGCACCCATTCGGTGAAAAATGGACCCAGTGGCTTGAACGAGGGGTAAAAAGATAAAGTTTTATCATTTTTCAGGACAAGACAAAAAGATAATTTTTTAAGCAGCTTTCCGTAGAATTTTTCTAAGGTTTGGCAATGAGTGGAGTCTCCGACGCCCCGTAAACTGATTTCAGGACAAGATAATGCTTCAACTCGTACATACTGCCGATGGATCTAAAACTATTTTTAATCCAGAAATTGGCGAAACCTATCATTCTCGACATGGTGCTTTGCAAGAAGGGATGCATGTATTCTTAAATGCGGGGTTACGTCATTTTTTGGCGGATAAAAATAAAAGTGAGCTGGGTATTCTGGAGGTAGGTTTAGGTACTGGCTTAAATTTTCTGCTCAGTGCAAATTTTTGTTTGGAGAATGGGTTAGGTATCGATTACGTAGGTATAGAAGCATTTCCATTGGAAGACGCATTGATTTGTCAAACGGGATATGGACACTATGTTTCTGCAAAATTATGGGAATGGTTCATTGAAAAATATTCCTCATCTATCAACCATAGCATTGAATTAGGGGGACGTTGCACCCTGAAAACGGCTCATTGTAAATTGTTGGATTTCCAATCGGAAAAACGATTTGACATTGTTTATTTTGATGCATTCTCAGCCACTCATCAACCAGAAATCTGGTCAGATGAATCACTAGCACACGTTTGTCAGTTTTTAAAAATGAGTGGTATTTTTGTCACCTACGCCATCACTGGCAATTTAAAACGATCACTTAAAGCGTTAGGATTTTCCATCGAAAAAGTAGCTGGCGCTCCTGGCAAAAGAGAAATGCTGAGGGCCACAAAAATAAAATGTGTATGATACTTGAATAACAGGCTATATCACTATTGATGAAACCTTTAGTGATGCATTTATTTGTATTATCGACCGTAAACTTTTGCTAATTTTATGGTTGGTTGTACATTGTTCCTATCGTCTTATGAAGTACCTCTTTATAATTCTATTATGTTGTGTGAGTCAAGTTATTTTTGGTCAACAAAAAAGACAATCTATTAATTTAGCGCATAAAGCTTCTGATCGGGCAAGCGGTTATATTCGACAGCAATTATATGAAGAGGCCATTGAGCAACTAAATCATGCTGTTTACTTTGATAGTACATACCTCTCTGCATATCAGCAACTGGGAGATATTTATCGCAAGTTAGGGGCCTATCCACTCGCAAAAAAAAATTATGAAAAAGTCTTAAAAATTAACCCTGATTTTTTACCGTTAACCTATTTTGGACTTGCTGAAAGTGAGTTTAATACAGGTGACTATGCAAATGCACTGCAGCATTTTACGAAATATGTGTCTTATCCCATATTAGACGCCGGCAAAAAAATATGTGCTAAGTATATGCTCGACTGTGAGTTCAGTTTAAGAGCAATCAAAAACCCAGTGTCATTTAATCCCCTAAACATGGGAAGTGCCGTCAACACGGCAGATGATGAATATTTTCCTTCAGTTACCGCCGATGGTGCAACCATGATATTTACCAGACGATCTGGTCATGGTGAAAATTTTTATACTAGCACCCAAAAAGCTGGAAAGTGGACACAAGCCAAATTTCTGAATGATACGATTAATACTGACTTTAATGAAGGGGCACAATGCATCTCTCAGGATGGAATGTATTTATTCTTTACCGGTTGTAATCGTCCAGATGGATTGGGAAGATGTGATATTTATATATCAAATCGGGAAGGAGAGAGTGCGTGGAGTGAGCCTTTTAATATTGGGAAACCTGTGAATACGCAAGCTTGGGAATCTCAACCATCGTTAAGTGCAAATGGTAGGACACTTTATTTTTCAAGTAATAGATCTGGTGGAATGGGGGGGTATGATATTTGGAAATCAGATATTCAAGAGAATGATTCATGGTCTGTGCCAGTAAATTTAGGCCCCTCCATTAATACTCCCTATGACGAACAGGCTCCTTTTATTCATCCAGATG
>CAIOLR010000277.1 GCA_903859135.1 uncultured bacterium
AAATGAAGCTCTTACACTAAAGATATTTGAAGTACAAGTGTAATGATTTTAAGCTTTAATTGTTTTCCTTGTAGTTTATTTTTTTAAATCAATTGTTAATTTAAAAACAAGCTAAACCCATGAAAAACTTAAAATTAAGTATACTTCATTCTCAGGAGATGAGCATGGACGCAATGAAAAATAAACAATGGTGGAACTGGCAATGAATTTACAGATGCCGTGCTCAATGTTGTGTTAAGTGTTCCAAGTAAAATTACAAAGAGTGTTTGTTCAGTTTTATGCAATTTTTTTGGTAGTGGCTTTGTGAAAAAGGTGGACATGTGTATTTAAAATTAAAAGATCAAAAAGGATTCAAACAAACTATTTGTTTGAATCCTTTTGATTTTAGTTTTTATTGGCCATGAGGCTTATCATGAGCTGCATTATTATTCAGTGTCTGTGAGCGTCTTTCAAGTGAGTTTATTCCTTAAATTGTGGCCCTATAAATGAAATTGAAATGATTAAAAAAAAAATATTCTTTCTGTTTGTTTCAGCCGTACAAGTTTGTTCAGGCTTTGCTCAAGAAGTCACTATGGATAAAACTGTTCATGATGGATTCATAACTGCCGAAAACCTTATTGAATCGAATCTTAAATACAATAAGAAGACAACCAATAACGAAAAAATAGAAAATGCGGATCCGAATCTGGGTATTATCCCAGTGCCTGTATCCATTAAAAAAGCGGAAGGAATATTTAAGTTGGGTACCTTTATTCAACTGCTAACAGTAGGTGTTACCAATCCAAATCTGATCAAATTTGCAAAAGATATTGTTGCAGAAAACACAGACACTCGTCATATCGACTATATTCAGCCGAATGCATATTATAAAATCATTTTAGACAAGAGCGTCAAGTTACCAGAAGAGGGTTATAAGCTAAGCATTACTCAAGCAGGTGTAAAAGTCCTTGCTAAAACGGAACGAGGTTTGTTTTATGGTTTGCAAACCTTGCTACAGCTCTTTCCGCAAAAAACAGGTTACTCCGAATCGATTAGTTTGCCCTTCGTTGAAATAGAAGATTATCCTCGGTACTCTTATCGAGGGATGCATCTAGATGTTGGAAGACACTTTTTTCCAGCTAGCTTCATTAAAAAGTACATCGATTTGTTGGCTCAATATAAGCTTAATACCTTTCATTGGCATTTAACAGAAGATCAAGGCTGGCGTATCGAAATAAAAAAATATCCAAAATTAACCCAAATAGGAGGCTTCCGCGATCAAACTTTGATCGGTAATTTTCACGATCGTTTCCCACAATGGTTTGATCATACACGGTACGGGGGCTTTTACACGCAGGATGAAGTGAAGGATATCGTGGCTTATGCGGCTGCTAAATTCATTACGGTTATCCCTGAAATTGAGATGCCAGGGCATTCAATGGCTGCTTTAGCTGGATATCCAGAGCTGGCTTGTAAAGCGAATCCGGGTCCATTTAAGGTGGCCGAAAAATGGGGTATATTTAATGATGTATACTGTGCTGGAAAGGAAAATACATTTGCTTTTTTAGAAGATGTGTTAAGTGAGGTGATGGCCTTATTCCCAAGTCAGTACATACACATTGGTGGGGATGAATGTCCAAAAACGCGTTGGAAGGAATGCCCCTATTGCCAAAAACGCATCCAGGATCAAAAGCTGAAAGATGAACACGAATTGCAGAGTTACTTTATTCAACGTATCGAAAAATTTATCAACTCAAAAGGACGTAAGATCATTGGCTGGGATGAAATACTGGAGGGTGGATTGGCTCCCAATGCAACGGTAATGAGTTGGCAGGGAACAGCAGGTGGTATCGCTGCTGCAAAACAAAATCACGACGTGATCATGACGCCTCAAAATTATGTTTACTTCGACCATTCGCAAGGTAAATCAGATCAGGAGCCACTAGCTATTGGTGGTAATACCCCCTTACAGGAAGTGTATTCATATGATCCAACTCCTACATCTTTAAGTGTGGAGCAACAAAAACGAATTCTGGGTGTTCAAGCCAATGTATGGACCGAATACATGCCAACGATTCCCAAAGTGGAGTATATGATTTTTCCTCGCATCTATGCACTCGCCGAGATCGCTTGGTCCTCATTGGATCGAAAAAATTACACCAACTTCTCGCAAGAGCGTGTACCTCAACATTTAGCTAAACTAGATCGCACAGCAACCGTTTATCGAGTCCCCACCGTAATTGGTGTGCAAGACACGAGTATGGTGGGTTCTCAATTTTCATTTGACTTGATCTCTCCAGTAAAAGGGGCTAAAATATATTATACTATCGATGGCTACACACCTAGAGAGACAGATCAGGTGTATGATAAATCGATCGAGATCACCGTGCCCCCGAATGAGAAGCGGTTTTTAAAAACAATCGTGATTACGCCAAGTGGCAGACGTAGTGCAGTAACCCATGTAGAGTTAAACAACTTACATCCATTGAAGCCTGTGGATGCACCTGCCGTTCAGCCTGGTTTAAATTATTATTTTATACCAGGTGATTTTGATTCGACATCAGAAATAGACATTCTTCGAGCGTCGGAAAAAGGGGTGACTAATGCAGCTTTAAACTTGACTAGTTTTTCCAAGAAAGCCCGTTCTTTCGGGCTAGTTTTTACTGGTTATATCAATATCGTGGAAGATGGTATTTATACCTTCACAAGTTTATCTGATGATGGATCAAAGGTGGTGATTGATGATCAAACAGTCGTCAATAACGATGGAAAACATGCCCGATTTGCACTTACTGCAGGTGTAAGTCTGCTGAAGGGGTTTCACAAAATAGAAATCCGTTACTTCCAAGTAGGAGGTAGTTCTACTTTAAAGCTCTTTATGGCCGAGCCAGGTAAACCGAAAGCAGAGATGCCACCAGGTTTGTTGTTTCATTAAAAAAAGCCTCACCATCTCCAAAGGAGATGGAACTCCATCGCATATGCTATCCGATTGCGTATTGTCTCCGTCTTCTTTGGAGAGGGCTAGGGGTGAGGCTCTTTTATCTACAATAAGTAGAAACAAGACCCATTGCTCCAGGATAGTTCTTGGAGCTTGCTATTTTTAGGTATAAACAGGCCTCCTGTTTTTTGCCCAAGTTGAATAAACATAAGCCTTTAAAAAATTCGGACCGCCCATTCATATATGCTTTTGTCGCAATTACTTGGTCTAGATAGGGGAGGGCCTCTTCGTATTTTTTAAGTTGAAAATAACAGACACCCACGTTTTCTAAGTAGCTGTACTGCGTGGGATTCAATTTGGCTAGTTGCAAGAATCCAGGAAGGGCAGTTTGAATGTTAGCAGTATTTAATGCATGATTTGACTTGACCAGCAGTTTCTTCTCTTGAATGGACCTATTATCGGGGAATAGTTTTAATGCAGCGTTCATGGTGGCAAGCAAGTAGTTGTCTCTATAGTTCATCGACATCAAGGTAGTTATATAATTTTCCCAAACACCGACTGTGTTGAGGTGTTTGATGCAGGTTTGAAAAGTTTTTTGTATTTGCAGGGTATCTCCTTTTTGTTTGTACACTTCGTTGAGCATGATGTAAAATCCAATATTGGTGGGTCTGGTTTGAAAACCCTTATTGGCGTAGTGCAAGGCACTATCCAGTTTGTTGGTTTGAAGAAATATTTGAGCCTTTACAAATTCATTCGATAAGTTATATGGATTTACTTTCGTGCTTTTGTTTAATAATACCAGTGCTTCATCATATTTGGCATCTTTGGATAGATACCACGCTTTAACTACATCTATAGGTGTATTGTTTGCATCCAGATTGGGTATGTCGGGTAGTTTGTCGTTAATTTCTTTCCATGAATGCGTCGCTTGATTGGGGAAATCGGGTATGGTTAAACTTTGTGCTACCAAGGATTGATACGTGGTGTATCGATAATAGCCAGCAAAAATTAATAGTATGATGCTTGCCAAGCCCACCAAGGAAGAGGTATACGTATTCTTAAATGTGGATATCCTGATTTTTTCTTCTGGCCTGTTGATCAATGCACTGACATTGATGGCTAGAATTAAAGAAAAAAGCAATTGCATAATGGGCCGTTCGGAGGGGAAGTTGAAAAATGCATCGGTAAAATATCCCGCTAGGGCAATGAGTGAAAATACCGCAATCGTCTTTAACTGATCATCGGCCTTTGAGTTCCAAACTTGGATAACACCTATCGCAACAACAACAAATAGTGATATAAATAGTAAGCCACCCAGGATCCCTAGTTCCATAGGTGTTTCTATAAAATCGTTATGAAGATGTGCGTTAAATTCAAAGCCTTCCATGAAATGGTTTTCATAGGGAACAATTGCTAGTTTGCAATTCCCATACCCGGCTCCCATGATTGGATTTTTTTTGATATAATCAATCCCGCTAGCCCATAGTTTTAATCTTGCGGCATTAGAGCTAGCTGTTTTAGAGGTCACAGATTCGAGTCGCTCGGCGATAGAACTATATCCAGAGGATGTTGTATTACTCATTTGTTTGGCATTGTTTAACAATGCTTGAGCAATAAAAAATGAAAACAAAACTGGAATAAGAATACAGCCAGCTTGCATTAGGCTTTCTTTTCCTTTTCGATCTTTAAAAAATCGAAAAATAATAAATGTGAGTAGGATGCCAACTTGTAAAATTAAGCCCAAATAAGCCGAACGGGCATTAATAAGTAAGATGCTAATGACTCCGATTGCAAGCGTTGGGATATAAATCATCTGAATCCACGATTTGAAGGTATACACGCAGTACATCACAAAAGATAGCTTTATGACTAAGCTTGCAG
>CAIOLR010000278.1 GCA_903859135.1 uncultured bacterium
AAAAATACCAGTTTTTGTTATAAATACATCCATTTATTGCATAATTTTATACACATATTTTAATGTAAATTGTTAATAATGTGATACTTGATTCCTTTTTGAGGACCGACTATTTAGTCCGAAGTCAAAGACTTCGGACTAAATAACTTTCAGGTCATTGATCCTGTCGAAATAGGGACTACTTTTTTAAAAATTTGAAATCCTTACCAATAAATCGTGCTGTGTCGCCTAATTCTTCCTCAATCCTGAGTAGTTGATTGTATTTTGCAATCCTGTCCGAACGAGATGCAGAGCCTGTTTTGATTTGACCACAATTTAAGGCAACGGCTAGGTCGGCAATGGTATAATCTTCGGTTTCTCCAGATCGGTGACTCATCACAGATGTATATCCATTGTTTTGTGCTAACGATACCGCATTAATAGTTTCGGTTAGTGATCCAATTTGGTTTACCTTGACCAATATGGAATTAGCAATTTGATTATCGATACCTTTTTGTAAACGGGTAACATTGGTTACAAAAAGGTCGTCACCTACTAATTGCGTTTTATGGCCGATGGCTTTTGTGAGTTCTGCCCAGCCATTCCAATCATCTTCTGCCAAACCATCTTCAATCGAGATTATTGGATATTTATTGGCCCACTGAACCCAATAATTTACGAGCTCGGTGGAGCTCATTTTTTTACCATCCGATTTGTGGAACGTATATAAACCTGTTTTGGGATCATATAATTCAGAAACAGCTGCATCCATGGCAATCCACATATCTTCACCTGGCTTGTATCCAGCAGCTTCAATAGCCTGCAAAACGGTCTCAATAGCTTCTTCATTCGAGCCAATGTTGGGAGCAAAACCTCCTTCATCACCTACGTTAGTAGAGTATCCCTTCTTCTTTAATACATTTTTAAGATGATGGAAAACCTCAACTCCCATACGCAAAGCTTCAGAGAATGATGTCGCTCCGGTGGGCATCACCATAAATTCTTGAAAATCAATTTTATTATCGGCATGTGCACCACCATTCAAGATGTTCATCATCGGGATAGGAAGTGTGTTGGCGTTGACTCCACCAATGTAGCGGTACAAAGGTTGGCTGCTTTCTTGAGCCGCCGCCTTGGCAACAGCCAGAGAAACACCTAAAATGGCATTAGCGCCTAATTTCGCTTTGTTTTCTGTACCGTCTATCTCGATCATCAACTTATCGATCATATTTTGTTCAAATACATCAATACCTTGAAGCTCTTTGGCTAATAGTTGATTTACATTATTTACAGCTTTTAGTACACCTTTGCCTAGGTATCGATTTTTGTCATCATCGCGAAGTTCTACTGCTTCGTGGGTTCCGGTAGAAGCACCTGAAGGAACTGCGGCGCGGCCAATAGCCCCATTTTGAGTCATTACATCTACTTCTACTGTTGGATTGCCTCTCGAATCAAGTATCTGACGGGCGTGTACATCTAAAATTAAGCTCATGTTTTTTAATAATATGGAATGATATTTAGCATTGATCTTTACATTGGGCATGTAAAAATGCTTTTCGAAATGCAAAAGTACTTGTTTTAGGTAAAATTATTGGAATTTATTTTGGAATAAGCCCATTCGGTGAATTCAAAATGGTTTTTGCTTTTTAATGCTGATGCGGGTATATTTTTGCTAATTTTAGAAATTAGAATTATTCTTAAATCTGCTGTGTAAAATGAATACATTCGATTTTAGCTTCCTGCATTTACGTTTTTTGGATGTTATTGATATCGTATTGGTTGCCATTATTCTGTATTATGTCTACAGTCTTATACGCGAGACAATAGCACTTAATATTGTATTAGGTTTAGTCATTATTTACCTCGTATATTTTGCCGTAAAACAAGTTCACATGCGCTTGTTAACAGAAATATTGGGGGGGTTTGTTAGCGTGGGGTTTATCGCATTAATTGTGGTATTCCAACAAGAGATACGACGTTTTCTTTTACTTATTGGACGTAATGCTTTTTCACAAAAAAATAAAGCGTGGTGGTCTCTTATTTTTGGAAAAGCAGATATCGTACGAAACAATCATTTGCGAGCGAAGCCGATTGTCGATGCCTGTAAGAGCATGAAAAAAAGTCGGACAGGGGCATTAATTGTTTTTGCAGAATATTTTGATGAACAGTTTTATCAAAATAGTGGCGAGTTAATCGATTCTAAAATATCTAAACGACTACTAGAATGTATCTTTCAAAAGCATAGTCCACTGCATGACGGGGCTGTAATCATTTCCGACAATAAAATAAAGTGTGCAAGCTGCATCCTTCCACTTTCTGATAACAATCAACTTCCGCCTCAATTCGGTTTACGTCACAGGGCAGGAATAGGTATTTCGGAGATGAGTGATGCGAGTGCTTTAATCATCTCCGAAGAAACAGGTGAGATAGCCTATGTGAGGCAAGGTAAAGTACAAACGAATATCAGTTTTGCTGAGCTCGAAAAAATACTTTTTAGAGATTTTTGATTTACTGTCGGTATTGCCTATTGCGATTTTTAGAACCATGCAGATTTAAGTATGTCGCTCGTCCCAATACGCTATACGCACATCTCCATATCAATTAGCAATACTCTTCAAAGGCTTGAATCAAATTATCGGCGATCATTTGTGCGGGTTTACCTTCAATTTGATGGCGCTCAATCATATGTACCAATCGACCGTCTCTGAATAATGCCATTGCAGGTGATGATGGAGGATAAGGCAACATGTATGCTCGTGCTTGATCTACAGCATTTTTTTCAACACCAGCAAATACGGTTACCAACTTAGTTGGACGTTTTTCATTCTGACTAGCCATTTTAGCAGCTGGACGTGCATTGGCAGCTGCGCAACCACAAACGGAATTGATCACTACAAACACGGTACCCTCAGATTTGATAGCTTGTTCAACCTCTTCTGCTGTTTTTAAATCTTCAAATCCTACACTTGTCAAATCTTGACGCATAGGGGCTACTAAATATTCTGGATACATAAATTAATTATTTTTTAAAAAGATAATACAAAGGTAACAAATGCGTCTGAATCATGACGCAGAAAGATATGAAGGTAAGGGAGATAAGGGATTCAGATTTCTCTTATCTCCCTGAATTTTTCTTGTCTCGATCCAGGCAAAATAGTGTCCGTTGAATTTTTCTAAAGTGTAGTCTTCAGTTTCACCCAAGCATCCTTCAGCGTGACTGTGCGATTAAATATCAAGTGCTTGGGTGTTGATTCTTTGTCTAAAACAAAATACCCTTTACGCATAAATTGGTAATTTTCTCCCATTTTGGCATTTGCCAAATCTGGTTCGATGTATGCATTTTCAAGTACTTGTAAACTGTTTGGATTGATGTATTCTTTAAAATCGCCTTCCTCGCTAGAAGGGTCTTCTACCTGGAATAAGCGATCATATAAACGAATTTCGGCCGTCAGAGCATGCCGAACACTTACCCAATGCATCGTTCCTTTGACATGTATGCCACTGGTATCGTTTCCACTTTTTGATTCTGGAATGTAACTGCAGTGGATTTCACATACATGGCCATGCTCATCTTTTACAACATCCTCACATTTTACAATGTAAGCACTCTTCAGTCGAGCCATGAGCCCAACGCCTAAGCGGAAAAACTTCTTGGGGGGATTTTCCATAAAATCATCTCGCTCTATCCAGAGTTCTCTGCTGAAAGGAATGTCGCGAGATCCCTCACCACCTTCAACTTCCGGATTATTTTCACTGTGGAGAAACTCTTCCTGTCCTTCGGGATAATTGGTGATGATGAGTTTGATTGGATCTAGTACAGCCATTCGACGCCAAGCAGATTTATTTAAGTCTTCGCGGATGCAGAACTCTAATAAACTCATTTCAATGTTGTTTTCGCGTTTAGCAACACCGATATGTTCACAAAAATGACGGATGGATTGCGGCGTATATCCGCGTCGACGTAAACCACTAATGGTGGGCATGCGCGGATCATCCCAAGACGTCACATGTTTTTCATTCACCAATTGAAGCAATTTGCGCTTGCTCATGATGGTATAGGTGATATTTAAACGCGCAAATTCAAATTGGTGGGAAGGGAATAATTCCAATTGATTGATAAACCAATCGTATAGTGGACGGTGCGGGATAAATTCGAGCGTGCATATCGAGTGGGTAATTTCTTCAATCGCGTCGGATTGCCCGTGTGCAAAATCATACATGGGGTATATGCACCAATTACTGCCCGTACGATGATGGTCTATATGCTTGATACGATAGAGTAGTGGATCGCGTAAATGCATGTTGGGCGAAGCCAAATCGATTTTTGCCCGAAGTACTTTGGCCCCATCTGGGTATTTTCCAGCACGCATTTCTTCAAAGAGTTTCAAATTTTCCTCTATGCTTCTTGAACGATTAGGGGTAGGGTCACCAGGCTCAGTTGGAGTGCCTTTTGCTGTTGCAATTTCTTCTGCGGTACTATCATCTACATAAGCTAAGTCTTTTTTGATGAGTGCAACTGCAAAAGAGTAGAGTTGTTCAAAGTAATCGGAAGAATATAATTCTTGATCCCACTGGAATCCAAGCCAATTGACGTCTGCTTTGATACTATCTACATACTCAGTTTCTTCAGTTGATGGATTGGTATCATCAAAACGAAGATTGGTTTTACCTCCGTATTTCTGTGCCAAACCGAAGTTTAAACAAATTGATTTCGCATGACCGATGTGTAAATACCCATTAGGCTCTGGAGGGAAACGCGTGAGTACACGACCACCATGTTTACCAGTTTCGATATCTTTTTCAACAATCTCTTCTAAGAAGTTTAACGATTTTTCCTCACTCATATGCCATGTTAATATAGTGTGCAAAAGTAGCAAAATAGTACCTAGTAATTACTATGGAGTATTTGGCGTTCGGGTTGGTTAAAATTCAAAAACAATGACGCCCTATTTGCCAGTATTTTCTAAATACGCGATACCAAATACTTACTTTTACGCAAAACATATATTCTATAATGACAAAATCATTGAATCGCCCAATACGTGTTTTAGTAGCTAAAGTGGGGCTTGATGGCCATGACCGGGGGGCTAAAATTATTGCGACTTCTTTACGAGATGCAGGCATGGAAATAATCTATACAGGCTTACGCCAAACGCCAGAGATGGTCGTCAATACAGCCCTTCAAGAAGATGTGGATGCAATTGGAGTCTCCAGTTTATCGGGTGCACATATGACCATCTTTCCAAAGATTATGAAAATTTTAAAAGAAAAAGGATTAAATGATGTACTGGTTACAGGTGGTGGCATCATTCCTGATAGTGATATGAACGCGTTGCACGACCTAGGAGTAGGCAAATTATTTCCTCCAGGTACGAATACGGAAGATATTGTTAAGTATATTACACATTGG
>CAIOLR010000279.1 GCA_903859135.1 uncultured bacterium
TCCTTTGAGGATATAACGTTTACCCCCGCATAATTTCTGAGCTGCCTGTGCGGCGGCGAATGTAGCTCACTCACAGGCGCAACTAATAATTATGTTTCTGAGCTGCCTGTGCGGCGGCGAATAGATTTTAAAATATTGTGAAGGCAGTTGTATAGCTATTTGTGAATGTTTTGACCTAATTTACCCATCCAAAAAACAACAAGATACAACTACCTGTTTTACATCATATTTTTAAAAAGCAAAAAAACTTGGGTTAAAATTCCGGTACGGTAGAATTAGCGCTTAATCCATAGCAACTAAAATACTGTCCAGAAGGTGCCGAAACATCGTTTTTTTGAATCCACAAACAAAACGTATGCCGATTAGTCAAACTATCTAAGCGAATAAACGGCATTGAAACGACTTTTGTTGATAAATCACAATAACGAAACGCCATTTTATAAGTCGCATCGGGCGATGCTTTATCTGCCAATAATTGCACCGTGCTATTGAAAGCGGTTTCAAAATCCATATCATGTCGCTTTGCATAGCGCCGTGCTAATCGAGCCTGATTGGTTTTAGGATTAAATCGTTGATAAATTGCATAACCTTTCACTTTCTCAGGAACGGGTTGAATCGTAGTGCAATCCACATAATCCTTGAGATATTCAAGTCGTTTTTGCGTATCAAAACGCATCAGTGTCGCTTCATCATTCGCAAATAAGCGGCATTTCCCCCCTAAGACACTGCATTTTTCACCAGCAACATAGTCCGGAAAAGAAATCCCAATCGGCACACGTCCTTGGTCATCTTGCATTTCGACAAGCCCAAGATGAAGTTGCCCGAAGAGTTTTGACCAGATAAAGTTGAGCGATATTTCTGAATTAGATAATAAAGTCATCTCTACGAAATATTTCATGTAGATGCCTTTTCCCCACTAAAAACCCCGCCTCTTATGAGATTGGCAATCACATAATTTTTTTGATTTTCAGTCAAGTTAGCGTTATTTACCCAATCTTGCATTAAAGAATACAAATCTCCTTCAGCTTTATTTTTTCTGTAAGCTTCGCCTCTTTGTGTAACTGCACCAAAAGGTTCGGCCGCAATTGGAAATTGAGCATCCAGATACCAATTATCAATTGTTCTAATAGCATTACCAATTTTTACATTATGAATAGCCGCTGTATTTTCAAGTTGGAATAATACTTTTTTCTTTTCCCCCATATTCATCTCTTGTGAGGGAAAAACATGCTGTCCGTTGCCTAATTTTACATATGCATCAATTTGTAGTAGCAAAAAACTGATTTTGTCCGAAAAACCTTCGTTGATTTTAGTTGCAAGATCTTGTATTTTTTTGCAATCAAAATTTTTTTCAAAATCATTTAATGAATACTCATAGGCGTTAAAGGATAACGGATAATCCAGTCCTGGAAAATTTACGTTAACAATTACTCTTTCAGCACAAACACGATTTCGCCACAAAAAACGACCATTGGCAATATTGTAAGCATAACGACATGCCAAGGTGCTAAATCCATTATTTTCGTCACTAAATTTTTTTATTTTTTGAGTTATTGATTCACTAAATTTTGGTTCATTACAAGCGTACGGTGTTCCAATATTGCCAACCACACGCA
>CAIOLR010000280.1 GCA_903859135.1 uncultured bacterium
GACGATACTGCAGTCAGTAGCGTTAAAATCGATTCATACCCGGCATCTGAAAAGATTTATGTGCAAGGAAGTCGGCATGATATTCAGGTACCTATGCGTAAGATTACTTTGTCTGATACCCCTGTGCATTTTGGTACGGTAGAGAAAAATGGTCCTTTATATGTCTATGATACCTCTGGTGTTTATACCGATCCCAATGTTGAGATTGATTTAAAGAAAGGTTTAAGTGCAATACGTTCTGCTTGGATTGCGGAAAGAAATGATACAGAAGAATTATCAGGCCCTAGTTCTGACTTTGGACGTCAACGTCTAGATGATCCGGCAACAGCCAATCTACGTTTTGAGCATATTCGTAAACCCCGTCGCGCAAAGGCTGGGGCTAATGTTTCACAAATGCATTACGCACGGCAGGGTATTATTACGCCGGAAATGGAATTTATCGCTATTCGTGAAAATCAAAAGATGGAAGAAATGCGCGAATTATGGAAAGGACAACACCCTGGGGATTCTTTTGGAGCCTCTATACCTGAAGTCATTACAGCAGAGTTTGTTCGTGATGAAGTAGCGAGAGGCCGAGCCATAATTCCAGCTAATATCAATCATCCAGAATTGGAACCTATGATTATAGGCCGAAATTTTTTGGTGAAAATAAATGGTAATTTGGGTAATTCGGCCGTTACTTCTTCTATTGATGAAGAAGTAGAGAAAATGCTCTGGGGTATCCGTTGGGGCGGTGATACCATTATGGATTTGTCTACCGGTAAAAACATTCATGAAACGCGTGAATGGATTTTGCGAAATTCACCAGTGCCTATTGGTACTGTGCCCATATATCAAGCCTTGGAAAAAGTTAACGGCAAAGCAGAGGATTTAACATGGGAAATTTTCCGTGATACTTTAATTGAGCAAGCCGAGCAGGGCGTTGATTACTTTACAATTCATGCAGGTGTTCGTTTACATCATGTGCCACTAACAGCGAAACGGATGACAGGTATTGTTTCACGTGGCGGTTCTATTATGGCCAAATGGTGTTTGGCTCATCATACTGAAAGTTTCTTATATACCCATTTTGAAGAAATCTGTGAAATCATGAAAGCCTATGATGTTTCCTTTTCGTTAGGAGATGGTTTGAGACCCGGTTCTATTTATGATGCTAATGATGAGGCGCAGTTCGGTGAATTAGAAACCTTGGGTGAGCTTACTAAAATTGCCTGGAAACATGATATACAGACTATGATTGAGGGACCAGGACATGTGCCATTGCACATGATTAAAATTAATATGGAAAAGCAACTGGAAGAATGTGGTGAAGCACCTTTCTATACATTAGGTCCTCTGACAACTGATATAGCTCCCGGTTATGATCATATTACATCTGCTATAGGTGCAGCTAATATTGGATGGTATGGTTGTGCTATGTTATGTTACGTGACACAAAAAGAACATTTAGGATTGCCTAATAAACAGGACGTTCGTGAAGGGATTGTTACTTATAAGATTGCAGCCCATGCTGCTGATTTAGCAAAAGGTCATCCTGGTGCGCAAGCTAGGGATAATGCAATGTCAAAAGCCCGCTTTGAATTCAGATGGGAAGATCAGTTCAATATTGGACTTGATCCTGAAAAAGCACGTGAATTTCATGATGAAACCTTACCCAAAGAATCAGCTAAAGTAGCTCATTTTTGCTCTATGTGTGGGCCGCACTTCTGTTCAATGAAAATTAGTCAAGATGTTCGCGACTACGCCGCAGCAAAAGGTATTAATGATGAGCAAGAAGCCTTGGCTAGAGGTATGGACGAAAAATCTAAACAATTCCTTGAAGAAGGGGCTGATATATACCACAAGGTGTAACTAGAAAAATTTGTGTACTTTAATGGTATAAATTAGGTTTTGA
>CAIOLR010000281.1 GCA_903859135.1 uncultured bacterium
AATCGCATTTTGGTTTTTAAACCCAATAATGCCTACTCCCCAATAAATGAGTATCCATTGAATGAAATAAATGGACGTCACGTGTTCACTAAAAAACAGGATCCCTTTTTTAACTACATTGGGAACAAGGGGGGTGGTGAAATACGCGAAGGCTGTCCAAGCAAGTGTCATGCCTGAAAACAACAACAACCCAGCTGTTCCTCTATGGTAATAATCCATTTCTGATTCTAAGGGATTGATCTGGAGAAGTACCCAACCAAAAACCAATACCACTATTCCAATCACGAATAAGCGAATCATAGCCTTGCGCAAAACATCCATTTGTTGGGTGATACAATGGCCCACTAACAATCCCAGTAATGGAAAAATAATCCATGGCAATAACGGAAAAAACATGAGAGGAGCTCGTCCATACAATAAACCAAGGAAATAATACTGATTGGGGGCGACACAATCATACAACAAAGGAGAGATTATTAAACAAACAAGGATGAGCACGAATGCGATATAATGATAATGCTTGCTGTAATAACGTAAGATTCCGACAATCGCGTAAGCAATCGCTGCAAATTGTAAAATATCACCCATCAATAGAATATTAAACAATCCCTCATGACTATTTGCTTGCTCTAACAGTACAAATAGTTCTGGAGGAAAACTATTGAACACTTTTATCGGGAAAAAAAATTTAAGGACATTTAACACATAACCTTGCACAAATAAGATTACACTTCTAGTCAGGATTTGCTTTGGGGTTTTGGCTTTCGATAATGCGATGGACAAACCCATGGCAAACACAAATACTGGAGCACAAACAGATTCGACAATAAAAGCAACAACAGCAAAAAAAGGAGAAGATTCGAGCCAAGTTGTCCCATAGATGATTAATACATGACTGACAAACATGAGCAATACGGCCCAACATTTGATGATGTCTAACGCAAATAAACGGGTAGACTTAGTTGAACCTTGACTATTCGGATGAAGATTGATTGGAACAGTCATTTGCTCCATGGAATTCACTGACATATTTTGATACATGATATAATTTAAGCGACAACAGGGATTCCGAATTCTTGGAAAGCAATTTTTTTGTCCAGACGAAAGTGTTCTTTTCCTAAGATATAATTGATGATTGATGCATTTCGATACGGACCCATACCCAAATCAGGACTTAAAAAACCATGCGAATGAACACTCGTATTCAATACAAATAATTCATCCCCCTGGCTATCGATTGCATAATTTTCGCCCACATCGGCTCTCCCATCTGGTGTCCAGCGGATACGATCTTTGATACCCACTAAGAAGGATGGCATCGTATACTGATAGCCCGTCGCCAAAATCAAGAAATCAGTTGGACAATTAAATGCTTGCTCCAGTTCAGTATGATGGAGCCCGAGATTAAAACCATTCTTCCTATTTCCATCGATGGAACAAAGCTTACTATTAGCTTGTATGGTGGCCGCTGGTGACACCCCATTCTGAATAATTTTATGGTGAAGTGCATCATAAATGGCATCAATAAGCTCTTGATTAATCCCTTTGTAAAGCATGTACTGGCGGGCAAGTACACTATCTTTTTTCTGTTGGGGCAGTTTGTAGAAGTACGACAAATAATCTGGAGAAGTGTACTCGAACGTGAGTTTAGAATTTTCCATCGGATAAAACCGCTCGGAACTTGTAAACCAATTTAACTTAAACTGTTTTTCATCCATCTCTTGTAGCAAATCGTAAAATATTTCGGCGGCACTCTGCCCCGACCCAATCACCGAAATGGTGCTGTTGGGCGTAATATACTTTTTACGATACAGGTATTCTGCCGAATGAAATACACGCTCTCTGCTTGTTTCAACCGCACAATCAGGTATTTTGGGACTCGCCCCTGTTCCTACTACTATTTTTCTGGTGAAATACGTCTTGATATACTGGCCAATCATATCGTGCACACGCATCTCATAATACCCATTGATTTTATTGTACGTAATCGATTCAACACGATGACTAAATAAGCATTCGGGCAATTGTGCGACTACCCATTTACAATAGTCATTATACTCTTTACGCGTGATGTAAAAAGTTTCCTTAATGCAGAATCGAAAAAGTTTATTGTTTTTTTGAAGATAATGTAGAAAACTAAAGCGACTGCAGATATCAGCCACCGACACCAGATCGGCCAAGAATGGAACCTGGAGGGTAGTATGTTCAATCATCAAGCCTGGGTGCCAATTAAAATAGGGTCGTTGATCTAAAAATAAAGTGGTCAACGGTAAATCGTGGGCGAGTGCTGCAAAACCAAGATTGAAAGGACCAATGCCTATTCCAATCACATCGTATACGTTAGGTTGTTTCATTTGTATTTAGATATTCATTAAAATTTCTTGTCTGGAATCAGCCAACACGTCTTGTGTGGCATTCCAGAACTGTTCACGGGTACAAAATGTAAGGTTGGATGTTTTATAAGGCAGTGTCAATGATTGATGAAATTCACATCCCACCTTGGTAATCAAATGATGCGTTCCTTGATGATTGACATCAGCCTCACCAATCATACGCTGCACTTTTGAATGCGAAAAAAAGTACTCCATACAGGTTGCCAACGCATAAAATGAATAGTTATGAATATTTTTTTTAGCCGGAGCGATAAGCATATGAAAACCATAATCGCCTAATTGAAAAGGATAGTATTTACCCACTTTATCTTTTGTGGCCCAATAAAGCTCGATTGTAAAAGCAGGTTCCCTGTTAATCAAACCAATGTAGGGATGCGAATAATCCACACCGAGATGCTTGATATAGGCCTCCTCTAAATTTTCAATGGGGCCATCCATTTGCCAATATTTTCTGGAATAATCTAGATTCACCCACTCATGTAAAACTGGAATATCTGCATCGATATCAAAAGCCCGCAGTGCAACCTCCAATTCTGCATTTTCAAAATACCGTGCATGCAATATCTCTTTTGGCTGTGGCTTAATAAGTGTTTTACTATAATGCTGATGATCAACCAGCGGATTGTGTCGATACGCGCACTTTTGAACATAGGCCAATTCACCCATCACTGGAACTAATTGGTCGAGAAAGCAAGTCACTTCCAACTTGGCCTGATTTAAGAAGTTTGCTTTGCGGCCAAATTCCTTTTGAATGGAATTAAACACATCATTCAGTGCGACCACAAGCACTTCTTCCGTTTGCAAACCCAACAAACTCATGCTCCGAATAAGGGGGAAACAATGGTGTGTTAGAACTTGGTTTAAAAGAAACGCTTGCCCTTCTATAGGAGGCAAAACCAGTGCATCATCTGTAAAATACAATTCAAGGGGTAAGCCCAGCGAGTCGAACTGAAAATAAACTTGATGATAGTTTGCCGACACCACCCGCTCTTCATCCGGATAAAATTGAAGCATTTTTTTCAACAAAAAAGAGGCATACGCTTTTAGCCAACTAATCGCGGCCTTACTTTCTGAAAAGTTTACATGATTGGTGTAACACAGCACAATATTCTGCAACTGTTGCGCCTGAACTACGCTACCGCATTCACTAAAAAGACTATCGGCAGCGATCAAACCTTTGCCCTTCAATGTTGAATCATGGACTATATTGATTACTTGCGAATCGCCCATAGTACTTTGATTTAATAATGTGCGATAATCCTGCTCGATGCTCGCCAATATTTTTTCAGCATCAACTACATGATCACTCCCCAGCATCTCGTCCAAGAGAAATTGTACAGCAGCCTCTGGTTGAAGAACACGCATGCTTCGATCCTCCCCTTTTCTGTAAGCTGGTTTAGCGCCAAACACATGAGACCCACAATAAGAATAATGCTGCAGCGGGTAATAAATCACCAGCTGCGCCTTTTCAAGTGTAATTTTTACAAAAGAAGTTTCCAATTGGCTTTCCATGTAGGCTGCCAACTCGAGGTCATAGTTTGGAACAATATCAAAGTAATACCAGTTGCTATATTCCCTTACGTACAAGTTTAAAAACAACTGATCGCTATTTAGAGCCTGTTTAAAAATGAAAAAGGAATAATATTATAGGCCTGAAAAGCGATTGGAAATAGTCTTTTTTGTTGT
>CAIOLR010000282.1 GCA_903859135.1 uncultured bacterium
ATCATTGAAATCGAAGAGGGACGTTATCCCGTAGTTTGGAATGATATTGAGCATTACAATGAAGTTTTAAACAGACTAGAATTTTACAAAGAACACGTATTGTATGAAATTGATCCGGTCAGTGCCAAGCAGCTCTTTGATTCAATTATTGCAACGGACCAAATCTCTTACTTAAAGAAGTTCAAATACGAAGAATTCTTAGAGGAATCTACTTTTCGGGAGGAACAAATCAAAACGTATTACTCCATTCAGCAAGAATTGCCGGAAATTTATGGGCTGGGTGAAAAAAGTTTGTCTGCCAGTGCCGACAGCAAAAGGATAGCGCAGTCTAAGCAACTAAAGGCTTATCTATTGTTCTTTGAACAAATAATGGCCAATTATCTGGCACAATTGGCGAATGCACGGCGATTATTTTCCATCGAAGAAGATGTCAATCAGACGTATTTCAGCCAAGTGCCTAGTGATATTCCTGAATTAGAGCATGTATTGATTGCCGAAAGCAAAGCCGATTATTTAAATGAGATTCAAGACATAGGGGAAGATCCTTTTACGTTCATTGATCGGCGGAATAGAGTATTGGATCATCTGCTTGCCAGGTTTAGCGAAAGGTTTCCATCTGAGATATTGAAACGTTATGACCTTAAAAATGGCCTTCAGAATCAAAGAGATTCAGAACATGAAATGATCGCAGCAAAAATCAGGTTGTTAAAGGACTATCCTAAGGTGAGTAGTTCGAGAGGCTCTGGGTTCAATTATCGGGAAGTTTCGTGGGATACCGCCAATATTTCAGGCATCATACGCAGGGCTTATTTATTACTCAACATCGTCAACCCTAAGTTGCGCTCTCTCGTTCAGCCTATCTTGGAGACTGGTGACATTGAGCGCGTAGATACATCTACTGGTTTGTGGCAGGAAGCAATCATTGAAACAGAAGAAGGACAGTCTATTCAGGTTCTTCAAAAAAAAGGCAGTTTATACAACCCAAATGAACTTACCTACTATTCTTTGCATCGAGATTATATTGAGGACTTATTTCTTTTCGGTTCGTCAGATAAGTACTACAAAATTGTAAAACCCACTAATACGCCTGACGATCAGTATTGTATCTTGTACCTGGGTCAGGTGGTTAGAAAACCCGTGGTTGTTTACCAAAGTGATTCCCTCTCAGATTGTCAGGAAAAAATAAGGTCTGCCATTGATAAATTTCACTTCCTGGATCGTATTTGTGAAGGCTTTCACTTAGTGGAACATATTTTGTTGAGGCCAAAGGACAAGAAGTTATTCCGCTTGAATTTATTCGGGAAAGATGGTGAAGTGTACATCCTTGGATATCATGCCGGAGATTTTAATACGCAACGAAATGTAGCAGAAGATGTATTTATCTTAGGGACCAAACTATCCAATTATGGTTTGGTAAATATACAAGAGGGGAATACGTTTCAAGTTGTTTTGTATGATCTTTCCCACAATCCTATTGCCAAACTAAACAAAGAGTTCTATTCCAGCATTGGTGCACAAACAGAAATTGAAAGGGCTGTTGAATACCTGTCCAATATTGCTTCCGGCGATATCAGCCCTGATGAAATGTACGAAATTACGCAGGAAAGTGCCGTTATGGATGAGTTTCCAAATGATTTTGGCTTTTCCAATGAGTGTACCGTCTTAGTACCCAGTTGGCCATCCCGTTTTCAAAAAAATGAATTCAGGACGCTTGTTGCTCAGGTCATGGAAGAAAATATTCCAGCTCAATTAAAACTCAACATAGTTTATATAGGGGTTGAAAAGATGGCTGAATTTGAGAGATTATATAGCGCTTGGTTGGCTGAGCGTTTAATAGCAGAATCAGATTTTGGTCCGTTGGATCTTCTTTCACTGAGAATGATTCAAATGTTAATGCGCTTTAGCAGTTGAATAACCCCATACTACTGGACATTTAGGCTATAAATGGCTTTTAAAAACACGCACCTTATTGAAAAACAAATCTTTGATATAAGTCTGGAGAATCAGGCTGATGTCAATGTGATCTCCAATGAGTTAGCGGAATTATTTGCGGTAGAACTTTCAAGTTTTTTAGACGATTTCTTTTCAAACAGCATTTCAAAAGAATTTACTTTAAGAATCCCCTCTTTAGAAATAGATCTGGGCACTATAGAATTTAGCAAATTTTCTGGTGTTTTCTCCAACCG
>CAIOLR010000283.1 GCA_903859135.1 uncultured bacterium
CGATTGAAGCCCCCTTTTTAGTCTGATTTTTTTACTTACTAGATTTAAACCAATAATCTTACGGGCTCTTCCAGTAGCGATTTAAGTGTTTGTAAAAATGCAGCCCCTGTTGCCCCATCTACCACGCGATGATCGCAGCTCAAGGTCACTTTCATTACATGGCCTACCACAAGCGCATTGTTTTTAACAATAGGTACCTGTTGAATGCCCCCAATAGCTAGAATACATGCATCAGGAGGATTGATAATGGCTGTAAATTCATCAATACCAAACATTCCTAAATTAGAAATGGTAAAGGTAGATCCTTCCCAATCTGCTGGCTGCAATTTTTTGGCTTTAGCACGTTGCGCAAAATCTTTCACTTCCATCGAAATGTGAGATAATGATTTACCATCCGCAAAGCGAACGACTGGCACCAATAAGCCATCCTCAACAGCTACAGCTACCCCAATATTGACATGCTCGTTATAACGTATTTTGTCGCCTAGCCAAGATGAATTTACATGGGGGTGTTGCTTTAATCCGACTGCTACTGCTTTGATGACCATATCATTGAATGATATTTTCACTGGAGAAAACTCGTTCATCTTCGCACGAGCTGCCATCGCAGACTCCATATCAATAGACATGGTGAGATAAAAGTGTGGAGATGTAAATAAGCTTTCTGAAAGGCGTTTCGCAATCACTTTACGCATTTGAGAAACAGGTTTTTCTGTGAATTTCTCTTCGCCAATATATGTTGGAATGATAGCACCCGTCGTCTCTCCTACTCCTTTTGTGCTTGAAGTATCTGGAGATGATTGGTATTCTTCAACATCTTTTTTAATGATACGGCCACCTTCTGCACTTCCTTTTACCAAGCCGAGGTCTACTCCCTTTTCTTTGGCAATTTTACGCGCCAATGGAGATGCTTTTACACGTGCATTGATCTCGTGACTCACTTCTTCTTTTGTCGGAGTATGTACTACTGCAGTAAAATTTTCTTCTTTAAAATCGCTTGGCACCTCCGCTTTTGACTCATTGTTTAACAGTGGCTTAATGTCGGTACCAGCTTTGCCAACAATGGCAATAATGGCATTTACTTTAGCTGCTTGACCTTTTTCTACACCGATATACAGTAAAGTCCCTTCTGTATAACCAACAACTTCCATGGTTGCTTTGTCTGTTTCTACATCGGCCAAAGCATCATCACTCTTTACTTGTTCACCTACTTTTTTATGCCATTCGGCGATAACCCCTTCAGTCATGGTGTCGCTGAGTAAAGGCATTCGAATGACTGTTGCATCGATAGAAGTTAAATCAACAGTCTCATTTTTTTCTTTATTGGGGGTCGCAGATTCTGGATTGGATTTAGTCTCTGCTATTGGTTTCGATTCACTAGAAGCCAATTTTTCGGTATTGGTGTTTAGTGCCGATTGATAATCTTCGCCAGGTGCACCAATTACGGCTATGATGGAATCAACTGGGGCAGTTTGGCCTTCTTTAGCTCCAATATATAGCAACGTGCCTTCCTGAAAAGACTCAAAGTCCATTGTTGCTTTATCGGTTTCGATCTCTGCCACAAGATCACCAGAGCTTATTTTGTCTCCTGTTTTTTTATGCCATTTTGCGATAACCCCTTCAGTCATGGTATCACTCATTTTGGGCATACGAATTACTTCTGCCATATTTTTGCAAATTTATTTATAATAGGCCCCACAGCTCAGTCTCTCACGTATGGGTAATCATTTTGGATATACACATCATTGTATAGCTCCGAAGGATCAGGATAAGGTGACTCTTCAGAGAAACGAACGGACTCTTCAACAATATCTTTTATTTTTTTATCGATCTGTTCGAACCAAACTTCATCAGCATATTTTTTAGTCTTAATAGCCTTTTTAATTTCCTCGATGGGATCTTTTGCTTTATAGCTCTCTACTTCTTCTTTTGTGCGATATTTTGCAGGATCTGACATCGAGTGCCCTTTGTATCGATAGGTGCGCATTTCTAGAAATGCAGGTCCCTCGCCACGACGTGCACGTTGTACAGCCTCATCCATTGCTTTATGGACGGCGATAGGGTCCATGCCGTCTACAGGTGCACAGGGCATGTCAAAACCTAAACCTAACTTATAAATATCAGCCATATTGGTGGTTCTCGAAACAGAGGTCCCCATGGCATAGCCATTGTTTTCGCAAATAAAAACAACGGGCAGTTTCCATAGCATGGCCATGTTAAAGGTTTCGTTTAGGGCTCCTTGACGTACGGCTCCGTCGCCCATATAGCAAACATTGACATTAGTGGTGCCATTATATTTTTCAGCAAATGCGATACCTGCTCCTAGTGGGATCTGCCCCCCCACAATTCCATGACCACCAAAAAACCTGTGTTCTTTACTAAACATATGCATCGATCCTCCCTTACCTTTCGAACAGCCTGTTGATTTACCATATAGCTCTGCCATCACCGCATTGGCAGGTATTCCTTTTGCGATAGCATGTGCATGATCCCGATAGGCGGTAATCATAGAATCGTCTTTTGTTAATACGGACATCGCCCCAGCTATAACGGCTTCTTGTCCAATATACAGATGGCAAAATCCTCTAATTTTTTGCTGGCCATAAAGTTGCCCGGCTTTTTCTTCAAACTTTCGCATCAGAAGCATCTGTTCATACCATTGCAGGTAAGTATCTTTTGTAATTTGTACTGAACTCATTCGTGATAAAATTATACGACCGACAAATCTAATTATAAATATTAAAACAAAGCGTGCGAATTTTTGGCCAATTAATTTGTTAAAAAAAGTTAAAAATTTAATCTTTTTAGCTTCATTTTAGCATTTTTGGACTAAAGAGCATAACTTCGCATTATGTCTTGTTTGGTGTGGGGGCTTGCGTTTGGGAAGTATGAATTTTATATTTCCCACCTAAATGAATGAATAATGAAAAAAAAAATACGAATAGCTACTCTAAGCATACTGCTAGCGTTGGTTTCAATAGCTATGCAGGCACAACCTGTTGGCAATAAAAAAGATGTAAAAATACCTGAAACCACCGTGAGTAGGGGTCCAAAAACACGCATGAATAACTTAGGGGAGCGACCTCTTGCCCCCCCTGAAAAACAAACGGCCGTGAAAAACTTCAGCGAAGCGGCTCTTGAGTGCAATGAGAAACAAAAAAATACCAAAAATTCTGCTCATGGTAGCCTCATGGCCGATAAAAAAACAAATTATATACATGAAAAAATTGAAACATACGATAAGCTGGCGACGGAGTATTTTTCGCAGATTATGGGCATCGCCTTGTCGGCTTCATCTAATTTAAAGCTTTATCAATTTGTATACGACTGGATTGGGACCCCCTATCGTTTAGGAGGTGATTCTAAAAAAGGTATTGACTGTTCGAAGTTTGCTTTTGAGCTCTACAACAAGGTCTTCAATACCATGATTGCAAATAATTCAAAGAATATTTTTGGTATGGTGAGCCCAGTGAATACCAAAGATGAGCTGAAAGAAGGAGATTTAATATTTTTTAAAATACGAAGTCGCTCTATTACACATGTGGGTGTATATATTGGTAATAATAAATTTGTACATGCATCATCTAGTCGGGGGGTTATGATTAGCAACTTAGACGAGGACTATTGGGCAAAGTATTATTACAAAGGTGGCCGTTTGCTGGCCGCCTTCTAGTGAAAATTAGGGTAGTATCGTCGTTTTAATTTCGTAAGATTAGAATAGTCCCAGCTATTAATAGGCAAGCACCAAGTACGCGCATTTGGTTTAGTGCGTGCATCGAAAATCCTAGCAATCCAAAATGATCTAATACAAGTGCAAATAGTATTTGTCCAGCAAATGAGAGTGCTACAATATTAGCTACACCTATTTGGGGAGCGATGAGTATCATTCCCGCTATATATAATGCACCAAAGAGTCCTCCGACCCACTTGTACCAAGCAATTCCTCCCTTGATGTTGGGTATACAATCAGAAAAAAGCTCACGTTGGAAAACCAATGCGTAGATCACTAGAGCAAGGGTGCCTACAAGGAAAGAAACCAGAGAAGCGGCAATCGGATTTCCTAGAGCTGTTCGAAGTTGTGTGTTGAGTCCTATTTGAACTGATAAACCAATCCCGATCAAAAAAGCTAAAACGTAATAAATGCTGGTGTTCATCTTGAAAGTGTATGTAAATGTGTTGATTTTGGCCATTTAAATCTAAAAAGGCGATGCACAAAAATACGGATCCCCTTTTTAGATTTAGAAACTACGATTACTTCACTTTAGCAAAATTACTAGCAACGGCATCCCAGTTAACAACATTCCAAAAAGCTGAAATATAGTCAGGGCGTTTGTTCTGATATTTTAAATAATAAGCATGTTCCCAAACATCCATTCCTAGAATTGGTTTTCCTTTAACTTCAGCAAGGTCCATCAAAGGACTGTCCTGATTCGGGGTGGAACTTACTTGTAGCTTGCCGCTGCTATCAAGGGTTAACCAAGCCCATCCAGAACCGAATCGGGTGGCACCAGCTTCGGCAAATTTTTTCTTAAAATCATCAAAAGATCCAAAAGCTAAATTAATTGCAGCAGCTAAATCGCCAGTAGGAACTCCTCCACCATTTGGAGACATGATTGACCAATATAGGGTGTGGTTATAGTGTCCACCGCCGTTATTTCTAATAGCTGCTGGATATTTTGAAATATTTTTTATTAAATCTTCAATCGGTAGATTTTCAGCGTCTGTTCCTGCCGCTGCTTTATTGAGGTTGTCAACATAAGCTTGATGATGCTTGCCATGGTGTATCTCCATGGTCATTTTGTCGATATGTGGTTCTAGGGCGTCGGTTGCGTAAGGTAACGCAGGTAGTTTGAATGGCATATGGTGATAATTTAAGGGTTTGATTAAATTCGTTTGCAAATATAGAGCTGTGCTGTGAAAATTTGTTTTTTCGTTTAGAGCCTGTTTAAATTTTATTCAACAATAATTTTATAGCGGATAGTTTGGTCATATATTCTGCAGAATCGATCAATAGCTCATAGTTTCTACACAGTCTTCTGTCATTATCAAACCAAGCAAAAGTTCTTTCCACGATC
>CAIOLR010000284.1 GCA_903859135.1 uncultured bacterium
ACTGGGATTCTGATAAATCGGTTGGATACATTTTTTTGAAGTTTTGTCACAACAAAAAAACTCGTTCCAATCGGTTTCTCAGGCCTATAGCATTATTCCTCTCTCATTTTTAAACAGGCTCTAAAGCGCGTAACATCAGTTCCTAAAATAAAAGCAAATCATACCTATGCAACATGGCCTGCTCAACACGGAAGAATATAACCAGATCATCCACCAATGGAATGCTACAGAAAAAGATTATCCAAAGCATCAAAGTATTGATCGTCTCTTCCGAGAGCAAGTAAAGAAGACGCCTCAAGAAACGGCATTGATTGATGGGGAAGAAAAAATATCCTACCATGAATTAAATCAGCTAAAAAATAAAATAGCCAATTATTTAATCCTCAATAAATGCAAAGATGATCAACCAATAGCCGTAAAGCTTGAGCATACAAAATATTTAATAGCAACACTATTGGCTGTCAAAAGCATTGGATGTATGTATGTTTGCCTTGATGTAGCCACCCCTGTGTCAAGAGTCGATTATATCATGCAGAATAGTGAATCCAAGTTTCTGTTTGATGAATATCTGTTAAAGAAGAGTCTCAAAGAAATTTTACTTCAGCCTGACGAGCTTCTTAATGCTGAGAAAACAGCAGATCATGTGGACCAAATCGAATGCATTATTTATACCTCTGGATCAACAGGCAACCCCAAAGGAGTCAAAATAAATAATGCAGGAATCATGAATAGGCTACACTGGATGTGGAACAAGTACCCTTTTCAGAAAAATGAAGTATGTTGTATCAAAACCTCGATCGGCTTTGTGGATCATATTTGGGAAATATTCGGCCCCCTATTAAGAGGTATCCCATCAGTGATGATCAAAAAGGAAGAAATTTTTAACATTCGAAAACTAATCGAAAAATTAGCTATACACAACGTTACTCGAATTGTTTTGGTGCCCTCCTTATTGAATGAGATTTTAAATTACGACCGGTTTTATCTTTCACGTCTGGAGAAATTAAACCTTTGGTCATGTAGTGGAGAGGAATTAAAATACAATTTGGTCAACAAGTTTTACGAAACATTTCAATCCGATACCAAAAGGTTATTGAACATCTATGGTTCAACCGAAGTCACGGCAGATGCCACTTATTTTGATACGTATGAGACCTCACCCCGACGCTCTCCAGGAGAGATGGTCGGGGTGAGGCTCCCCATCGGAGTCCCAATCGATAATGTACAAGTATATATTCTAGATGAACATCTAAAACCTGTTCCGTACAATACAATAGGTGAAATTTGCATCTCAGGCGCTTGTTTATCATCAGGATATATTGGTGATTCCAATTCTCAGAACTCCTTTTGTGAGCACCCCTTCATCCCTGGGAAAAAATTGTATAAAATGGGAGATTACGGAAAACTAACACCAAATGGGCAAATAGAATATGTGGGAAGAAAGGATTCTCAAATAAAGATTAGCGGGTATAGGATTGAATTGAGTGAAATAGAACATGCATTATCCCAAATCAAAGACATCAAACAAGCTTGCGTATTAACGAAAGAAATACAACTAAAAACAGACACAAACACCTATTTAGTGGGTTATTACGTAGCCTCACCACAGCCCTCTCCTCTGGAGAAGGAGTTTATACATCAGTTATTACAAGTATTACCTGAATATATGGTACCTCGGATTTTTGTGCCGATGGAATCATTCCCCTTAACCATTAGCGGTAAAGTAGACAAGTTGGCATTACCGAACCCTCTTTCGGGTTTATCAGATGAGGAATATATTAGCCCCAATACTGAAATAGAAACAAAACTATGTAACATCTGGCAAGAGGCATTGGGATTAGAACGAGTGGGCATCACTGATGATTTTTTCAGAATAGGGGGAAATTCTATTCTAGCTATACAGGTATCACATCGAATGAGTAAAGTATTGGAATATGATATACAAGTGGCTTATATATTCCGGTATAAAAGCATATCGCAACTCCTGCTTCATACGCGTATTCAAACGAAGACAGACATACCCAAAGTAGATGCCTCTCAAACTGAATTATCTTTTTCACAGGAGCGTTTATGGTTTATTGAGCAATATGAGCAAGGTACCCATGCCTATCATCTACCAGAAGTATATGAATTGGATGTCAATACCGATGTAGCCAGAGTAAAACAGGCTATTCAGCAAATCGTATCCAGACACGAAGTATTAAGAAGTACGATTAAACAGGCAAATCACCAGGGGCATGGCATCCAGAAAGTGCACCACGAACCCCTGCCTATTGAGCAAGTAATCGTGCCAGATGAAACGGATTTCCAATCCATTTTAAAAGAAGACATCCTCCGCCCTTTTGATTTAAGTGCTGAATATCCGATACGTGTTAAATTTTACACCATCCAATCACAAGAAGCATCTAAAACGATTGTATTAATCAATCTTCATCATATTGCAGGCGATGGCTGGTCAATGGATATCTTTCAGCGAGAACTATCGGCCTCCCTTCGACAAACTCAGGGGGCACAACAAGCAGATTTACCTGCATTGGAGATTCAGTATAAAGATTACGCCGTCTGGCAGAGAAAATATTTGAATGGGACCACAATTTTGGAAAATCAATTAAGCTATTGGAAGAAGTACCTATCGGGATACCAAACTCTAGACTTACCCATCGATTACGTTAGGCCTCATAAGATAGACTACCGTGGTTCAAGCCAATCCTTTACACTCGACAAGAAGCTTAGTCAGCGATTAAGCGCGTTGGCTAAGCATCATGGGACTACCATGCATACCATACTATTAAGCAGCGTCTATATTTTATTAAGTAAATATACCGGCCAAGAAGATATTGTAATAGGTGGTGTGATTGCGAACAGACATATTCGAAAAACGAAAGATTTAATCGGTTTTTTTGTCAATACACAGGTGAACAGGGTCGTGCTCAACCAAACTCAAAGCTATGATGATCTGATACAACAGGTGCATCAAGAGCAAATACAAGCGCAGTTACACCAAGATCTACCATTTGAGAAATTAGTGAGTGAGCTAAGAGTGACACGGGATGCTTCTCGTCATCCAATTTTTCAAGTTATGTTCGCAATGCACGACTTGAATAGGTTGAATCAAGTCCCTTCAGATGAACCACCATCGTATCTAAAGCCATTTCAGATAGAAAACTTGTATGAGATAGAGAAATTTGACCTTTCCATCTCGATAGATAATAGTCAGCCAGAGCTTAGCGGGCAAATGAGTTATGCGACCAGTTTATTTCACAAAGACACGATCGAGCGGCTTATTGCTTATTACACCCACCTCCTCACGCAACTTGCAGAAGCACCCGAGCAACCCTACAGTCAGCATTCCTTGCTCAGCTCCGTACAATATGACCAGATCATGAACCAATGGAATGCGACAGAAAAAGAGTATCCGAAACATAAAACGATCGGTCAGCTTTTTCAAGAACAGGCACAACGGACACCTCATGCAACTGCCTTGGTTTTTGAAAAGCAAAAATTAACCTACCAAAAGCTCCATGAAAAGAGTAATCAATTGGCCCAGCATATCAGAGAGCAGTATCAAAAGCGAACCAAAAAAATACTGGAGCCTGATACGCTTGTTGCCCTATATCTCGATAGAAGTTTAGAAATGGTGATCGGGATATTGGCCGTCATGAAAGCGGGAGGAGCTTATGTGCCTATCGATATCAACTATCCACAGGAAAGAATCGATTACATATTAGACGATACTCGAGCAGCACTCATTCTCACTCAAAGTCACCTAAGCAAGGACAGACACATCCAGTTGCCCAAAAACAAGCTTATTCAAATTGATGTGAGTGAAGATTTGTACACAAAAGAAGATACATCCGATTTGCCACCGTATAGCAAACCAACTGACGTAGCATATGTCATCTATACCTCAGGAACAACAGGTAAACCCAAAGGAGTAATGGTGGAGCACAAAGCTTTTTCGCAGTTCATTTATAATTTCAACGATTATTTACGTGATCAACTAAATACTACCTCAAACAACCTCTTGAGCTTGACCAATTATGTGTTCGATATTTTTGGATTAGAATATGCATGGCCATTAATTAGTCGGTCCTCAAAAAGTGATTTTTAATTTTTGGGGATAAAAAAAAGTGCAGGCAG